>JADFOU010000007.1 GCA_022562655.1 candidate division TA06 bacterium | reverse complement strand
CAGTCTGGGTCAGTGAAAGGTGTTCGATGCGCCTGAGTCCGGTCACAATTTCGCCGCCTGTGGATCCACCAGTATTAGTGTAGGTCCCACTTACGACTCGCTTGTTTCCCCTCACACCGCGATCCGTTTCATTTGATACAAAAACCATTATTCAGTCACCTCTTTTTCTTCGTTTCCTTGTAGGCGAAGGATTTCCTTCACCCGGTCTTTCTCCAGAGTAGGAACCCTCGCGTTCATTCCACCGAGTTTCTTGATGAGAACTCGCTGCTCTTTCTTGTTGAGATCATAGATCTCCACCTTGGTAAGAGCCTTCACTTCGGTGCTCTCAACAGGGATCCCGACAGCTACCTTGACAGCTTTAACGGCTTTCGCCACTGCCCCGGCCTTTTCGTAGTTCCCTGAGCGAAGGAAGTACTCCACGTCAGCCTTGTTCTTGACGTTAGTGGGGATCCCCCGGCGGAAAAGATACTCGTTCCCGCTTGGAGTCCTGTACTTATTCGCTAAAAGCGATCCGAATGTTTTGCAGATGAGTTTTGTCATTGGTATTCCCCTGGAAAAAAGGAAACTGAAGGATCTATTTCAGATCCCTCAACTTACCCTGCACTGCGAAGAAGCTACAGATGACCTCTCCCATCGTTCGGTACATACCCTTGTTGGAGAACTTGTTCACCGCGAAAGGAGTACCCTGGTTGATCCCTGCCTCGAAGTACTGCGTGGGTTTCGCAATCTTGAAGTAGAGTCTTGGGTAGTCGTATCCCTCTGGATTCGAGGTGTCGTACAGGTAGATTCGTGAGATTCCACCAGTGTCGACTAACGTATCCTTGGACTGGATGACTGGTCGTGCAGGAGCGAACAAAGTCGCTACATTCAGACCGACACCGACTCCATCCTGGGTCTCGATACCGTTCACGCCAACTTTGATCTGGGACGAACCCAGTAAGTTGTAGCGAACTTGTGGCTCGTAGAGTTGGTTGACTGCACTCCACGAATCGTATCCCATCTGGAACCATTGCCCGTTCGGGTTAGCTCCGTTGGCCAGGGTGTTCTGGAGCAAGGACTGAAGCCTTGAATCCGTAAGGGCCCTGAGCGCACCTTGAGCTGCGTCATCAACGAATGCGTCCGCGAAGGATGCACCTGCGTCTCGATCAAGCCCGTAGATGTCCAAGTCTCCCGCAGAGTATGAAGTCGACTGGTCGCTCTCAAAAGCTGAAAGCTCCGCAAAGCTCCCGAAGATACGATCCACTGACTCAAAATTGTCTGGGGCAGTTACATCTCCGCCGTCGCCGTTAAGCATGACGTTGATGTTCTCCTTGTGTTCTGCGGCCATGTAGGTCCTAAGATCCTGCATCTGAGCATACACATCATCTCCGCCGTCTGCTGCCAAGTACTCGTGAACCTCTGAGTTCTCGAAAACTACGGCCACAGTGGTCGGAATCGTGCTTACCTCTGAGAAGGTAGGCTTCACGGAGTCAGGTAGTGTTCCTGCCTCTCCAAGTCCACCGAAAGGTAATGCCGTCGAACGTGCAGAGATTACTCTCCATCCGCTTCTACGCCATGGGGCTTTCGGGAGCGCACCGAAGGTGTTTGCTTCCTGATTGAGCTGTACCCATGCTTGCATTCCAAATACAGCGTTGAAGACACCGGTTGTGCTCGTGAGCACAGGTGCGTCAGCCTTGCTGATAAATGGTGCATTAAGGTCATCTGGATCCAGGAGTTGCTGTCCAGCCGCACTGTAATAGAGCCTCTCCATATCCTGTATTGTCCGAATAATTTCAGTCGTCATCTTACTCCTCCCCTTCCGCTTTAAACGAGTCGAGGTGATTTTTGATCCTTTCTCGTCGGCCTGAGACCATCCGATCCTTGATCTCCCTGTTCATCTCTGCGTTGGTGATCTTACCTTCGCGGAGCTGTTTCATGAGGTCAAGTGCGAGATCTCCCCTGGGAGCCTTCTTCTTGAGCTCGGTTGCGGGCCTCTTGCCTCGCGTCTTGGTGAATCCGTACTTCTTGAGCACAGCTTCAACCGCCTTTTCCATGACAGTTACCTCGTCTCCTTCGACTTTGGCA
The DNA here is from genome assembly GCA_022562655.1 of candidate division TA06 bacterium. Classification (GTDB taxonomy): domain Bacteria; phylum Hydrothermota; class DG-26; order E44-bin18; family JADFOU01; genus JADFOU01. Next base: position 16,878 of record JADFOU010000007.1, on the reverse strand, counting down.
TCTTCGTCGGTCTCTCCAGCGTTCGCTTTTGGGAGTACGACATCTTCGCCCTCACCCGCAGGCTGTTCTCCAGAGATTCCTTGGATCTCAGGTTCGCCTTCTCCACCAGAGTCGGCTTCTTTGGACATTTCTACGTCCTCTTCTTCGTGATTATCTTCATCCACCTTTTCTTCTTCATCTTCATGCTCTCCCTTTTCAGCAGAGATTAAAGAGATGATCTCATCCAATTTGGCCTCGATTGCGCCTACGCGCTCCTCGATTCCTGACTCCATACCCATATCCTCTTCAGGAGCGTGTATGTCATCTTTCTTTGTATCCTTTGGCATGTTGTTTACCCCCCTTTCTTTGTCAGCCTTAGTTGACTGTGCTTTCTGATGTCTCCCCTTCGCTTTTGCTAAATAATTGATAGCCACATTCTTCGCGTACTGATTCGCGGGTTCAGTGACAGAGGAGATTTCGTAGGCTTCAATGCCTGTTAAGTGGCGCGTGAGTTCACCTGATTGAGCATCCATCTTGATTTCTGGATCGTTCAGTGCTCTTCCGCCGAATGATAAGCCCTTCCGAGTTCCGTCCTTGATCTCTTCCCAGACTTGGTCATCAATAGAATAATCATCGAAGATTTGGTAGTCGATTATGATCCCTTGAACCGTATCTCCTTTCTTGGTTACTATGTCTTTTTCCTTCCAGTTGAGTGTTTTTCCAATTACTCGATTTGAGTGCTGGTCAATTATGAAGCCGCCACGCATCATATAAGTGTTCATTGTCTTGCGGAAATCTGAGATCGGGATGATCTCTCCATCCGAATCTCGGGCTTCTGCCGACATATAAGAACGAGCTATGCGTTTTGTATCATCAAGAATTTCATCTAAAGGAAATTGTGCGGGACGCTCCATCTTGAAGATCAGAGGTGCAGTTTTCAAAGTATTCTCAGCCATTTATACTTAAAATTGTGATTTCTGGATTTAAATAATTTTTGCAGAATCTCTAATCTGGGCCCCGAATCTTCAGCTTGAATTTTCGGATCGCCTTTTGTATTTTCCAAATTTATGGAGCTTGTTGTGACAAGTCCGACAGAGAACAGTTAGGTTAGATTCTTTGTTGTTTGTTTTATCTTTATCCTTATGGTGAACCTCAAGTCTTCTTTCCTTACCATCATGCCCACAAGTAGAACAGGAATAGTTGTGTAGTTTCAAAATCTTCTTTTTCAATCTCACGGAGAACTCTTTGGGGTAGGGTTTGAAAGAAGAACCCCCTTTCCATTCTGGATGGCCATCTAAAGGTTTGAATTGTGTCTTTTTTGTATTCTCATTATCCCAATACTGGTTCCCCTTCTTGAAAACACCCATTGGTTTTCCTTCCCGGTACATCTTCTTACGGACTTCTGAGAGCTTTGGATTTGATTTTCCCTTAGGGTATCCACCAGCCCAGTTCTTTTTTACAGATTCGCTGATTTTCCGCTTATGTTCTTCACTCAAAACAGCCCCAAGACGAGGATGGCCTTTTGTCCTAAATTGTTCCAAGGCTCTCTCTCTTAGAATTGCCTTTGTCTTCTCTGAATGACCCATGATATGGGTAATCATCATTGATATTTAAATTTAAATATTAATCTGGTCCTCTGATCTTTAAATTGAACTTTCTGATTGCTGCGTGGATTGCAGGGCGGAGGAAGGGACGGGGTTGTGATCCAAGTTTACGGATCTTCCATACGATTGAATCGGTGGCACGATCTGCTTTTTTACCTTTGAGCCTGAGCTTTCGGCCTACCCACTTTCGGATAGCTTGCCATCCTTCCGCACTTACTGGGTGTGGATCTGTGCCGTACTCTACAAATAGGGCATACGGTGCATCGTAAATGAGTCGGAGGGTGTTCCCATCCCAGATTGGAGGATCTGCGGATCCCAGGAGTGCGCCGGTGTCAGTGATTGCAGCCATCTGTTTGCTGGAAGATCTTATTGCATTGGTCGGGACTTCCTTGGTGAGATTCTGCTGGCTCTCTGCCCAGATGAATTGCATGATCTCCTCGGACCACTTGCGGACATCCTCTACATCATCAAATTTTCTGAGGTCAATTAATCTGCGAACCATATAGTATCCATGGGAACTGATATATAAAAATCTTCACTCAGCTTGAGGCATGTCAAACAGGTTCTATCCTTCCCTCGTAGCAGTTCTCGGATTCGGTGGCGTAGCCAGTCACGATATACTTCTTGACGTAGCCAACGGCCTTGTCATTCCCCACACTATTCCAGTATTCGAGGGTGATGATCGCGATGGTTGAGCTGAGTCTCCTCACGTTCTCGAAGAGCGCAAGATGGTTCGGGTTCGCTTTTATTGCATCCTTGATCTCTTGAATCGTTGCCATCAGAATAGATTCCCCCTGATCCATAAAACCACTTCAATAGTCTCGGAAGTGTTGTAGTTCCTCGCCAAGAGCCGGATCTTCTTTGTGCCATCACCTATGATCTTGAGCAATAATGGTATCTCCCCAGGAGTTCCAGCCTTCATGTGTAGTTTTCTGACACGGTTATTAGATGCCTGATCGTCGTAAGGATGTATGAAGTTTGTTCCATCCTCAGAATAGAGCAAGATGACCTCTGCACAATCAAAGTCTGAAGAACCACCAAAAGCGGTGATCTCCCATATTTCCTCGTTAGGAACAACGATGTCTCTTGATTTCTCTCCAGGCGAGAGTGGTGTTCCTGATGCTACAGACACATCATCAGCTTCGTAGTATTTGTCGAGTATTCGTGCCATCAGCTCACCTGCCTGTAACCAAATACCCTCACTTCCATAGACGCGAGAGAGGTCAGGTTATCATTTACGGTGGCAAATATTTCGTTGACGATTCCTCTTCCGAGCCTGATTCCCCCTGGAACAAAGAGATGGGCTGGGATCGTTACGATCAAAGCGTCATCTGACCCACTGAAATTAGGGATTATAGAGACTGATGTGGAGTTACCAAACCAGTCTACCATGCCAGAACGGGTGATTACTTCTCCGTTGGACTGGGCTTTTTCGATAAGGAAATCGGTTATCCCTGCCTCAGTTACTTCCAAGTCCCATCCAACAGATAAAGATGAAATGGCTCCGAATTTAGAATGTGAAAGTGATCCGTCTGAGATGACAATCTGAATAGTCTGGAGGAAGATGTCGTGATCTGGGTCAGCTCCTATGAAGAACTTCACTGGAGTTGATGAACCATTAACAGCCATGTTGGTAATCCCTGAATTACCACCAGTGGTTCCAAGAAGGGCACTGAAAAAAATGAACTTACTTTGACTCCCTACTGGTTCAAGAGCCCCGCCTTTGATGGATACGTTTAAATTGCCATCATTATCAATTCTGGCTGTCTGACCTGAGAGGCCATCTTCAATCTTTACGTCGATACCCATGATCTAAAATTTGTTTGTTTCGATCCATCTCGATCCAACAACCAAAGTCCCTATTTCTTCTCCTCTGGCATGGATGGCAAGGGTCTGACCAGAACTTACACGAATGACTCCTCGAATCTGCAATGGTAAACTACCAATGCTACTTATGGCACGATCCACATCTGTTCCAGCGACACCACCGGTCATACCTGTCCCCACACCATCCCATTCAAGGATAGTTATTCCAGATAGTTTGGTGCTTGAGAAGTTGGCGTTATTTGCTGTGATAGAGGTAGTGTTTGTAGTTGGTGTTGTAGCTCCTTTCTCGAACCTCAAAAAAACCGGCCTATTGAAGTTGGTGTCACCACCATTCCAGCTTATAACTATATTCGATAAAACCATATCAAATTCGCTCTGGTTGTCAATATAGAGCATCAGACCTTCTGTGGCTGTAAGTGGAAGAAAGTTCGTGCCAATTAGGAAAACATTCTGTTCCTCTAAACTCTGGAATGATTCCAGGGAATGCTGAGTCGATAATACATGCAAAAGATTGTCTTCAGTCACTTGCGCTGTGTTACCTGTTGATCCATCTTTTATGATTACCATTGTTTTACCCCCTCAATCCTCGTCTGCATCATGAAAATTGAACACGACGGTCCCAGAGATTGCTACTCCTCCAGTCACGACTGATAATGCAAAGGCAGAGTTCGGAGGGATAATCACATCTTGTTCAAGGTTGAAGTGTTCGCTGCTCGTGTTTTCCAGAAACAGCTTCTCTACCGTGTTTCCTGTGGCGACCCCAGTTATATTTGTCCCTTCTTGGAATGTACCTTCTGGGACCTGGGCCGTGGCAGCATTGCAGTTGATAGGTACGATGTCCGATCCCCCAGAAGGAGTTCCTGTGACTCCTATTTTCAGAAGTACTTGTTCGGCTGAAGCCACTCTGTAAGTGATTCCTTCCAGGATGAGATCTTTATCGTTTGTGTTATTGACATAGAGAAACACATTCCCCGCACCGGCGGGGGTGACATCAAAAAGGAGATGGAACGCTTTTTGTCGTTTATGATTTGTGTGATGTTCATTTGAACTCGTGATTGAAACAACCTCAAGCCTATTATCTGAGTTCACTGTAGCAACATTGCCCGTATTACCATCCTCAATTATTGTCATTGCCTATCGCCTCACTTTTTCCTGTTAATCTCCAAATCTTTATCTTCAATATCTTCCTGGGTTATCAAAGATAAATGTTTTTCCATCTTCTCCAATGTTTGAAGGATCCTGAAAAGCATCTCTCTCATTCGGAAACTGTTGATTTGGAGTTCTCCCTGATTGCTTATGCCAGCCTCATTCTCTCCAGAAGTAAGAGTTGAACTGGTATCCAGACGTTCTTTCGCGCCATCCGTAGTGGAAGTGATGGGTGCTGTTGTAGATCCAGCGATTCTCCTTTTAGGGATTCCATCAGATTCAGCCATGGTTTTTCTATGATTTCAGATCTTTAAATAATTTGTCTCATCGGAAGTGCCGGATGAATCTGTGTCTGCACTGATAATGAGGTGTCCATTCTCTTGGATCGAAGTCAGCCGGGAGCTCCCCTCGCTTGATCCCTTTTTCGACCTCTTCCTTCACAATCTGTCTGAGCTTGTCCATCTTAACCCCACGAGCTGAACGCTTCTTGATCCTCTCACAGATCTTCGTGGTTCTGTGATCTTGAGGCCCCAGCCACTTGTAGACATTGTGATCTTCTGGATCGGATTGCTTGAATGCGTATTCCCGGATCCCGTTCTGGATCGCTTGCACTTCAGTCCTGGCAATCTTTTCGGCTTGAGCATCCTGGATCTTCAATTTCCGGGCCAGATAAACAGCGATTTCTTGCATACTATCTTGCTTCAGTAGCATACGGACCATCTGTGCCTTAGCTTGATCGGAGAGGGTCTTGCTCACTCCCTGGAATGCCTTTTGATAGGTTGAGGCCAGAAGGAACTTGATGAATATATCATCCTGTTTCTCAATGTCGAGCTCAAGATCTTCTTCCTTGGCTACTATCTGGATCTGTTGGCCCACGTACTCGATGAGCTCGCGTCTCCTTCTGTGGCTCGGATTATAGGCTCCAGGAGTTGAGGTTACTACCGGCGCATCCTTGATGAGATCTCCCCTGAACTTGACAGGGAGATTGTTCCAGTCCTTCTTGGCATAGAATGTTGTGTTTCTCTGGCCCAGGATCTCAGTCATCTTCTCTCTCTCTTGGAGGTTAGCATCGGCCCAGACTGTGTCCATAGTAGGGAGATGATCTGATTTGGTCATGAAGATGAGTGCCTTGCCAGTCCTCTCTCTCCACTCATTGCGAGCTTCCACGGCTGAGGTTCCTTCCCAGACCACATCTTCACCCTTGGAGATGTAGTACATATCATCAGCCCAATGGACTTCCATTGCATCCTCATTCTGCCCTGCATGATTTGCGATTTTGAGGATCCCTGGGAGATACTTGACGTTTTCGAGTTTCCCGCACGTTACCGCCCTTTTCTCCTTGGTAGAATCTCCTTCTACGTTCCTCTGGATCACAGCACAGTACGCACCTGGATCCTCTTTGTCTTGGTTTTGGGCCTCACAGTCCGCGAAATCCTTGAATCCTGCGAATGGTTTCTGGATATTAACAGACTTCATGAGGGTTTTTCGGACAGAGTGAAGCTCTATTATATCACTCACTTTCTTGCCCTTGAGTGTGACTAACCCATCATGGCCTTGTGCAACGATTGCTTCACTTAGATTGCGGCCTGATAGATCGAAAGCCTTTGTGAGATCCTCTCCCCAATTTGCATGAGGGATGACCAGGGGATTGTCGAACTGCATGGATCCACGCTGCCATCCTTTCTTGAGAATCTTTCCATTGTCGATCTGGAGGAATCTCCCTGCAATGCCTATATCTGTGTGGGCCTTGGTCTTGCGGACATAATCGAAGTTGACCTTCTTGCCTGTCTTCCATTGCTTGCTGAAGATGTTCTTGAGCTTGGCCTTGATCTGCTTGGTGCTCATGACCTTGATCTTCTCAGGCTCCTCTTCCGGTTCTTCCTCGGGTTCTGGCTCAGGTTCTTCTTCCTCAATAGGATCCTCAACGATCTCTTCTTGAGCTGTGTCTGCTGTCTCCAGAGCTTCTTCTGGGGTGTGGTCTGGTTCCTCTTCTGCCTCTTGGATCTCTGGCCCGGTTTCTCCATCTTGAAGTTGATCGAAGTCGAAGTTGAGCGTGAACTTCCAGGGCCCTTCTTCCTCAACCATGTCTACCTGGGTGAAGAATGACTCTTGCTCTGCTGGGAGTTCCTGGTGTCCTTGGCCTACGTATCTCTTGCCTTGGTTCTCTCCTGTAGTAAAGATGAGGTTATTTTGTCCAGATTTAGTAAAAATAATGGAATCTTGGTTGTATTTTGTACCTAATTCAACAACATCTCCCTCTTCTGCATCGTGGACCATGACGAGGAATGAGTCCTCATTCTCTCCGTAGTTGCCGATGACCTTCGTGAATACATAGCCTTTCTCGATGAGATCATTCCTTAATTCCTCGGTTCTGGCTTGGATCTGCTCATCTGTTAGCTTGCTGTCCTCTTCATGCTCAGGGTTCCTTCCCGCGCTTACGAGTCCGAACGTGCCTTGGGTGAGGATCTCGTTCATGAGCTGCTTATTTGCGATCCCAATCTCTTCTCCTTCTCCCGGGCCACGTCTCTTGAGATCATCCAGTGATTGAGCAGTCTTTCCTTCTGGAGCTGGTGCTTGATCTCCTGTCGCTTCAGGCTTCTCAGGAGCTTGTTCCTCGCTCTCATAAAAACGGCCACCCTTGGGGCCTCTTTGCTCAGTAAATCCTTCTGGGGCTGATTCTCCTGGACCGAGTGAGATCCTGGCCTTGATTACATCCTCAGAGTTCGCAACGAGATCTCCTTCGTCATCGTAAGCGTACCATTGGCCACTCGGGAGGTTCTCTTTGAGTTCATCAAGAGTCTCGTAATCTCCAAGGACTATAGGTTCTGGCTCGAATTCGAACTTGTCTGATTCAACCAGTCTGAACTTGCCTTCCGGGGCAGTGAGCTTCTCTCTGATCTCGTGGTATGTCTCAGGATCTAAATACATTCTGCGATCCTCCGTATGATCTCAGGGCATTCAGGTGGTTCCTCACGTTTCCCCATATCATGCTCGGCTGATTGAGTCAGGTATTCTCGGATCGTATTCACATCCTGGTCCTTCAGATGACCATTCTTGTAGATGAAGTCGTGGGCTAAATTTGCCCGGGCCAGGGATCTCTTGGACTTGAGCTGGAGCTCGACTTTCTTGCCGTCCTTGATGAGCTGGAAATGGATCGCGTTGTAGTATCCACCCCTCGGATCATCCATGAAATTATCTTCCTCGACTACCTCGAACTGTTCTCTTACCTTGTCGGCGGCTGATTTGACAGCATTATCATCAGGTAGAATCACTCTGGTTCCTGCAATGTCGTTGAGATCCTCTGGTTCTATTCCTGCGAGCTTGGCCTTGTTGTGGATCGAGTTGGTTGTCTTGAGTCTGCTCTGGATGTTCCGTGGAGGGAAGATCCCATTGAGCTGTTCAACAACTCCTACCCGGGCTTTCTCAAAGGCTTCCTGAATCTTGCGGAGTCTGCCATCCAATTCTCCAGGGACACTTGGTTCTCCTGTTGGCTTCTCTTCTTGACCTCGTGTGCCTGTGAAGTAGAACTTCCCACCTCGGGGACCTACCTGGACAGCTACTCCTGGAGGAGCACTTTCTCCTGGCTTGAGTCGGACAACTCCCTTGAGCAGATCCACAATATCGTTGGGATCTATCAGGTTGTAGGTGTTGTATGTGTTCCCTTTCTCGACTGGCTCCTGTTCAGGGGCCTTCTCTGGCAGTGCGATCTGAACCTTGTCTTCATAGGGCTTGGCTTCGAACAAGATCCCTTCTTGTTCAAATACATACGCTACAGTGGACAGATGTGCCTCTGGATCCTGGAGCTCGATCACTTCCTCATTGAGCTTGAATGGGACTCTCATTGCAGAGAGGACTTCAATGGCTCGCTTGAGTGTCCTGGGTCCTGTCACTGTGATTCCTTTATCGACATCTACTTCTCCCTGTGGAGGGATCTCTGGCCCGGAATCTTCCTCTGGAGTCGGTTGAGTGACTTCTTCAGGGATATTTCCTGGGCCGGGGAATGTCCCTGGCATTGGTCCACCTAATCCTCCCTCTGGTCCGAATGGGCTTGGAGCTTCTACAGGCTCGTCTAAGGGCCCGTACTCGAAGTCCCTATCTTCATTCAGAGTGATCTCGAATCCCATGCCCTGCATCTTAATAGCGTTGTCTGCTTTCATTCCGAAGAGTTCCTCTCTGCTCTTCTCATCTGCGGACTCATTGGGCTTGAGCACGAAGAGGAAATCAGTGACTTTAATGAGACCCAGGAACCATGGCCAGAACCCATCATTATAGATCTTCTGCCCGTAGTAGACAGCTTTGCTGGTGACTGAGATCTGCTGGCTCTCGTTGTTGAGGCCACCGCTTGCTCCCACATCTCCCTGGTAGAGTGGCATTACCCCATAGATCGCGCCGATTGTCTTCCTGTATTCGTTGCGTGACTCGATGTACTGCATCTCATCGAGGGTCCTCATGAAGTCGATGAACTCAACGAATTTGCCATTACCGCCGCCTTGTGGGGACTCGACAGTAATCGGAGGGATCTGGTGTGGGTTCTTCTTGAACATATCCAGCATCCAGTTCCAGGCTTTCTCTAAGCTGTCCATGTTGGACGTGCGTACAAAGAGTAGTCCCCTTGGTGGCCGTTGCTTAGAGTAGTAGTTCTTGATGTAGTTGTCCATGTTGAAGAGCGTTATGATCTTCATCCATATAGCGACTATTGGGGATCCTCCGTAAACCAGAGAGGGCCTGTACTTTGATTCGTGGTTGACTTCGTTCTCACCATAGTAAATGAATCCACCTTCGTATTTCTCGGCCCGGAAATGGGCTCTGAATAGGGGACGGTCACACCTTGGGCATATTAAGAGGTTCTGGTGGGTCTTGTCTCGATGCTCTAAGCAGAAAAATACAGCCTTTCCTTGGACATTATATCCTGGTCGGCCAGTCTTGTCTGCAATGATTCGCATATACTGGGGATGAGCTCGCACAACTTCGATCAGCCTCTCATCGTAGAGCTGGTTGTCTGGGCCCCAAGTGTACTCCTTGATGGCCACCATGTACGCATCGTCTACAATCTCGATGTCATCATTGATCTCTTCAGCGAGGCCGAGGAGTGATTGCTTGTTGTCGTTGACCTTATTGACCCAGTGTTGGAGGATCTTCTTTTGCTTTCGGTCTGGCTTCCTGAAGTTTTTCTTGCCGCAATCATCGCATTGATCTATCTCAGAGGAGTATTCGGATCCGCACTCTTTACACTTGACGGCGAACCTGTCGAGGATCTCTCCACCATGGCGGAAGATCTCACGCTTGAGGGCTTGGGTCGTTATACGGAGGGCATCAGAGACCTCGTGGATCTCGAAAAGTACGGGGATGGGGAGTGGAGTTGGGGGAATGAGGACCTCATCGCCTGTCGCTTGGTAGGGATCCAGTGAGGGTCTGGTGTTGGGGTACTTGCTGTCGAGCTCGTAGTGCTTCAGAACCGTATTCCACTTATCCTTCCTGACCCAGATTTTTGGGTAGTCGCCCCTCTCAAAAGTAATCTGCCACTTTGTAAATGGTATGTTCATGTGTTCCCCTCCACGCTTCTTACTGGTCTACTTTCTATTTAAATTTTCGGTCAAAACAGGCCGGTCAAGTTTTCAGGATCTTCCAAGAATCCGAACCGTGTTTGCCTACTTTTCAGAGATCTCACGAGATAACGTAGTGCATCTACTGCGTGATCCTTGACCTTAACAGGCTGTTCCTTTTCGCCTTTCCCTTCTTTTACCTCTTCATATCTGTATTCATTGATCTCTTCGAGTAGGTTTTTGCATGACTCATGGATATATAGCCTGGGTTTCCCATCCCGGGCCAGGGAAAATGCGTTGTTCACATCCTGGATCCCAGCCATTACGCTGTTGTCTGCCTGTTGGATCGAGTGGCCATTCTGGTTGAGGGTGTGGATGTTCCCGGGCTCAGATGGATCTGCCCAACCCTTAGTGAATGGGTACTCTTCTTTTTTGATTGTGAGCCATGTTGCGAGATGCTCTGGACTCTGTCGCTTCTGGTAGTATTCCCTGAGAATGTAGATCCTGCCATCTCCATCAAGTCCTGCAATGAGACAGGCCATGGGGTTAGTGAATCCCCAGTCAATCCCCACTGCGTATTCCTTGAGACCTTCGGGGATGTCTTTGAAGACGTTGGTTTCCTCTGAGAACTTCTCGTAAACAGCCCCTTCGAATATGACAACTTCTCCGTAGATCTCTTGACGCTTGAACTTGCCGGTGTAGTTGTCGAGCAGATCATCCTTGTACTCCTGGGGTGTGTGTGGGTTGTCCATTGTGGTCCCGCCGAACCATTCGAACTTCTCTGGATGCTTGAGATCCATCCTCGTATCTGGGTGTTGATGTCGTATGAAATACCAATGATACCACTTCTTCCCCTTGGGTGTGGTGGTAAACCAGCCCTTCAGTGGGCCGTTGGGATCTCTCAGTCTACCGATGAGGACCTTCCAGAAGTAGTGAGAGAAGAGAGCTGCCTCGTCTGCATAGAAGGATCCTATCTCAATCCCACGGATCCGGTCAACATGCCTCTCTACATCTGCTGAGAGGTAGATGATCTTTGCGTCATTGATGAGTGTGATCTCCTTGTCTGTCTTGTGGATCTTCTTTACGATCTCCCTGGGACACCATCTCCAGAACTGGTTCATGGTTGACAATCGTAGGATCTTGCTGGTCGGCGCACAGATCAGGTGGGTACACTTGGGGTATTGGAAGGCCATCTTGAGGACTTCATTGACACCGGCTGCTGACTTGCCGAATCCGATCCCGGAAATGATTGCCCGATACTTCGCAGTGCTATTGTGAAACGGGATCTGCTTTGCGTGGGGACGGTAACGATTGTAGATGTGCATTGTGTATAAGTTCTTCTTTATGATTTCATAAGTACGTTCTTGTATATGGTTCAGGGTGTGGGTGGGACAGGTATGAGTTCACCATCTTTGACTTTCCATTGATGATTTCTGATAGCATCCCCAGAGTTTTTACAGCCACAACCTTCATGTCCTTCCAGGGGATAATTTTTTACCTTCCCTTTCAATGGTGTTGGCATGACCAGATTCTTCGGCGGGATCTCGATGATCTTCTTTCCCTTGAGTTTCTTCTCTCGCTCGATGTCTTCCTTGACTTGGTCAGTGAGTATACTCAGCATGGCAGCTCTCTCGTATGGATCCATCAGACAGATGAGGATGCACAGTTTCTCCTTCTCTCGGATGTTGAGTGTCATTGGCCATCCAGAATCTCGATCTGGATCATTGTGATTGTGGTTTTGAGACTCTTAGTTATGAACCTCTTAATCTGGAGCTTTGTCAGGACCCTATGCTTGTACTCTTCGTGTCCGATCATCATCAGTCTTGTGAGCTCCCCCTATCTATTCCTGTGCCGCAGTCTACCTTGGTGAATCCGAAGACTTCATCATAGGTAGGGATGTTATCCAAGTTCCATCTATTGTTCTTCTGTTTCCTGCGCTTCTCCTCTCTCTTGGCCTTAGAGTAATTACGCATGTATTGCTTCGAGTGTTTGTCCTTGCACTCCTCGCACCTCACAGGCTGTCTCCCTTTGCCGGATCTCTTGGGGATCTCCTTGGAGCAATCCTTGCAGATGTTTGGGAGAGTGGAAATGAGATACTTGTTCAGTTTTTCCTTTGTTGCATGGTTGTTTTCTTTCGTTGTGTTCACCTCTGTGGAAACGAGTCTCGGGGTTTTCTTTTTGAGTTGGAATGTTTAATCATGCCTTCACCTTCTTTTCCTTCCTATGTAGACTCCACATCTTGCACCGTGTCTGGTAGTACACATTGCGGAGGATCCCTGATAGCTTTTCTCTTCCTTTGATGCTGCCCTCTTGTCTTACCACCCACTCAAACAGTCTTGATCCATCCGTTCCGATCATAGAAATCCTCGATCTCCTTGAAGAGACACTGGATGAGGTGAGCTGCTTTGTTGTTTGGCTGCTGCTTGTAGACCTCTCCCCAGTGCTCTTGTTCATGGGTGAACCAATGTGTGAGTTGGATCTCTTTCATTTCTTCTTCTCCATCGCCGCGATCTCTTCCTTGGTCAATCGCTCCCAGTAGAGGACGTTCTCTATTGGAATGAAGGTGTCATAATCCAAGACCAGGACTCGGTTCCTGTTGAGGAAGGGCATGTTCTTGCACACTCTGTTTGCCCCAGCCCAGTCCTTTGTCCAGATGGTCCATCTGTATCCTTCCTTGTATTGCTCGTCGGTTACCATCCTTTGTCCTCGGGGAAGGTCTTCTTGTATTCTTCCAGCTCCTTCTTTGTCAGTGTCACGAAGAAACATCTGCTCTCCTCGATGTTCACGAAGTCCTTGTCAACAATGCAGAGCGCGTTCCCATCCAAGAATCCACGTAGCCTCTCGTCTTCATTCAGATCTATGTGGAATGTCCCTGATGAGTGTATGTTATCAGAGGGGAGCGCGTGGGGTATGCTCACATAATCCCCGTATGCCTCTACTCGCTCTTTTCTGTAGCCAACTGGTACTGAGACACTTGCCTCTTTGATACCAGCTTCCTTCATGTCCTTCTTGAATCCCTCAAGCCAGTCCTTCAATCTCATTTCGGATCCTCCATCAATTCCAACTGGATCTTCTGTGCAAGATAGAGCATGACTCTCCTGTTCTCAGCAGGGAGTTCACTGAATGGTACTCTGCATTTCTCCTGGGTGCTCCATCCAACTTCTTTGGCGATGTCTTCGTAGGAGTTGTGGAGCCACTCTGCGAGCTGCCCCCCGGTCCATTCCTTGATATTCCCTTCTGGCTTCATTTCTTCTCCCTCTGGGAACTGCTCATTCAGGAAATCTCTCAGAGCAATGGCCCCTGCTTTGTTGTAGAATAGAGATGTCTTGAAACCCCCTCCATCAACAGGAGATGCGAAGTCTACTCCTCCGAACTTCTTTTCAATGAAGACTATGGTGTCCCCAATATTGGTGTGTGCTTTGGCCATCAACTGTATGTGTCCGCAGTCCTGGCATCCGTCTTTATAGTGGACGTTCTGCCCGAAGCATACGTTGCATGTTGCTTTCTCTGTTACTTCCTTTTGTGCTGTCATTTCTTCACACTCCTCATCTCGCTGGCGAATAGCCCTCTCCCTGGAAACATATTCCTTGCTCTCTCAAGCCAATGGCCAGCTTCTTCGAGTTTTAGCAGAGCTTGCTCAATTTCTCTCAGGGAAGAGTAGGAAAATCCTTTCCTTTTGTTATAAAAATCCACATCAGCTCTGTGTGAGTTCCTCGCACCGATGAGGTCTTCATAAACATCAATGCTCTTGGTTCTTATTTCTCTGAGTATTTGAGCAGTCCTACCATAATGACATAGTTCGCAATTTACTTTCTCCCAGTCGGTAACGAACTTCACTGGAGTTCCTTCTTCGGAGCAAGTCCCACATACATTGATTTGCTCTCCTTTCCCGAAGTCTCCTTGGTTGTAATGCACTATCTCTTTCTGTTCTGTCGTTGTCTCTGCTGTCATTTCTTCTCACCTTCTACCTGTCCTGTTTTCCTCTTACTGATATCACAATAATCCTTCCCATTATGCAACATCATGAAGATCTCAGTCATCACCCAATAGTCTCGATTGGTGGATCTGTCATCACCTATCGCATCGAATAGCTCCATCAGTCGCGTACACTTCAGGCAATCTTCACTCATTTCTTCTCACCTTCTACCTGTTCTACTGGAGGATCTCCCCAATGGAAATGGATCTCCTTTGTCTCGTTCTGATTCTGTACTACGTGCATTTCCTGGGCCGCGAAGAAGTTGGTCACATGCTCAGTAGGCAGGATCCCGATGGCTTGCAGGAGTTTCTTGAGGTGGATGTCTTCCTTCCTCAGCATGTCGTAGGCCCTCAGTCTATGACGGCCCTCGGTGGATCCCATGATCTCTTCCCAGAGCCCGGATATTCTTTGCTTGGATCTCTCGAAGAGAATGGCCTTGGATTCTTCCAAGTCTGGAAGCTTGATCTCGGTCTGCATCTGTTCACGGATCCAGGTTGTGTCTTTGTCGTAGACATTACGGGTTAGCTTGTAAGCTTCCATGATATGAGCTGGACCGTGGCCCTGGAGGAGCATGCCGAAGATGTTGCGCCTTCTCGCATCTATTGCGATGGCCTTCGAAGTTTTCCTTCGGACACTTTTCTTCTTGTTTTTGGTCGGCTTGCTCATGATGTCAATCTATCACTTCGAGGATCCGGGCTGGCCCGTTGAATTGGAATGCTACCTGTTGGCTCTCTGGATCCAGGATGAATTCTCTCACTCCTTCCCGGGTGCAGAGCTCATCTACGAGGTCGCATGTGTAAACGTCTTTGAGCTTCCAGGTTCTAAATAGTCCTTTGATTCTGTCTATTATGTTCATGGTCTTCTCCTCCCTTGGTTGGTCTCCCCAGTGAAAATGGATCTCCTCATAGATCTTCACGTCTGAGATATGGACCTTGCCTCTCTTCTCCAGACATCTCTTGCAGTCTACGATCTTCCATTCCTTGCTCATGACTGCTGGTTTTGGAGTGTTGCATAGGGCGTATGCTTTCCCTTCGATGTACTTGGTCTTATGGGATTTGTGTGTTCTCATCGCTCGATCACCAGGACTGTTGAGGCTCTTGTGGATAAGATCTTGGGATGTAATCCGGGCTCGATTTCGTGTCTTGATATGTCCTCTCTCTTGCAGAGCTCATCAATGAGATCTTCTGTGTCGTATCTTGCGAGCTCGATCTGGTCCATGAGACCACTTACGTTGGTGAAGTACTCTTCTGGCATGACATACCTCATGATCGCGTAGTGTAGTTCGATGTTGTCTTCTGTCATTTTCGTTTCAACCTCTTGGGTTTCCCTTCATAGATCCCGAGGACCTTCTCAAGTGCGATCACTTCCCCGATGTAAGAATAATAGATGTGGTCTTCTTTCCTGGGTACTACTCGGATCATCTTCTTTGCCTTGGTGAGCATCCTCTCGATCCGCTTCACGGTCATGATTCTCATTGTGGTATTCCCATCCGACTATTTTGCTGCCTTGCTTTATTCCTGAGTAGGATTCCCCTTCTGTGCTTGTGTCTCTTCCCGAGTTTCTGGAGACATCTATCGCAGATCTTGGGGTTGATGAAGAATCTCTTGAATCCGTGGCAGAAACACCTGTCGCAAAGAAATGACTTGGTCTCTACTTTCAGGATCTCCAGTCCTTTACCATGGCGCATGTACTTGGAGACGCAGTTGACACAACAGGCCATCTGAATAGGGTTGAGTCTCTCTGCTTCAGTCGAACAGAAATTGCAGGATCCTTTGTCCGGTCTCTTGTTGGCTTTGATTCCTTCAGCTACAGTTCTCGTGACTCTGTCTCTTGCCTTGAGCTCTACCGGATCCGCTACCTCTTGGTTCTTCAGCCAGTCCTGGATACTCGAAATTGTTTCAGTAGTCATTCTTTTTCTGTTCCTTCTTAACCAAATTTGCTCCTGCGAGTGCTGCTGAGAATGCGTTCCTTGCATGGATCAATGCAGTCTCGGGCTGGTATGCGCTCGCGCTTGCTTCTATGTCTGCGTACACATGGTCCGCGATCCTCAGTGATGTCTTGATCGTTACCTGTGGGAGACTCATGTTGGACATATTGTACGTGACCGTAGATTGGTCTTCTTCCTGTTCGCTTCCTTCATCCTCACCTGGGACTTCGTCTACTTCGTCTTCAGCCATTGTTTCACTATCATAGGGGGTGCTAAATTGCAGTGGTATTGTCGGCAGATCTTCGTGAGCATCTTGGTGAGTTCCCTGATCCCATCGAGTGTCTCCGCATGGGGCACAAGGTAGACCTTCTCGGATGGTAGGTCATGCTTGTAGATGTACTTGCGAGCTGCCATGAGATCTCCCTGGCCCCGGATATGGAACTCGAAGCTACTGTTGGGAGCTGATCTGTAGAATAGGATGCAGTCGCTTTGTAGGGTGTACTCATCTCCCTGGTATTTGAAGTGAGGCTTGATGTACCAGTGATTGACGTAGGGCCGCAGATCTACACCGGGCATGATTAGTCCTTCAGTGTGGATGTTCCATTGGAACCCCCTCTCGTGTAATAGGGCCATGAGCTGCAAGATCTCGGGCTGTTGAAAGAGTGGCTCGTATCCTTTGAGTAGGATCCTGTTGAAGTTCTTCTTGACCAGTCGATCCGCGAGATCCATCGGGAGATGGTGGAGCGCCTGAGCGTGCCGCTGATCCTGCACATCTGCGGCAATACCCTGGACCGCATGGACTACATCGCCCAGACCGGCATGGCCGCCTTCCACTTCGACTCGAAGAACGATCCCCAGGCGGCCATGGACACGGTC
>JADFOU010000228.1 GCA_022562655.1 candidate division TA06 bacterium | reverse complement strand
GGTTGCTGTAGATTTCGTGTAAACCTTATTTTTATTGATTAAAACAAAGGTGTAAAATTCGTGTGTCGGAAGTTTGAATTGTTTCAAAAGTTTTTGACCGACAGCGGATTGCAGTGAGGCAAACAAAAATTTAAGATTGGGGTCTCGTTTTATTGTGAATCTCACAGAAAAATTACACAGATTACAGACACCATCAAACAGAAGAATAGGCTTTTCCATCTTATCTTGATTCACAGTGAAATTGCAAATATTCGATCAGGCTTCGCAATCTTGACAAAATGGGGTCAGGCTTTGCAATCTTGACAATCCTCGTAAGCCTAAAATTTATGGAATTTACATGCTCCTTCCCCTGCAATCGTCTGGTAAAAAGGAAGATCGAGGAGCTCTCCGGAATCGAGATACCTTTCCGAATTGGCGAGGAAGGGATAGAATAGCCCTCGTGAAATCACCCTGGGAGGAAACGTAAGTGACCAAGGATTGTTAAGATTTAAAAACTTGACCCCAAAATTTTCAAAACGAAAGAAGCGAGCCGGAAAGCACCGCTTCTTTTTAGTTTTCAAAATGAACCACTTATCAATTCATCTTTGCTTGCAGCTTGTGCAAGGCCGTGACGGCCTGGAGATAGTCTGGATTCGTTTCCAGGGCATTTTTATACGCTTTCTTCGCTCTGGACCAGAACCCCTTATGCTCCCAGGCTCTCCCCAGGTTCATATGGGGGAAGCAATAACTCTCATATCGCTTCGCATGCGTCGCCTTCTCCAGCCAGGAAACTGCTTCATCCCATTTCCCTTTTTCAATGAGATAGGCACCTATATCATTGTAGGGGTTGCCGAAGTCTGGATCCACCTCAATCGCCTTCTTGCATTCTTCAATCGCCTCTTCCAGGCGTCCCATGAAACTAAAGGTCCACCCCCGGTAGGTGTAGGCCTCTGCTGTGGGGGAGAGTTCGATGGACTTGGTATAAAGGGCAATCGCCTGCTCTAAGTCCCCCTTTATTTGATGTTCATAGCCCATTTGAAAGTATTCAAGGGCTACCTCTTTTGGGTCTTCACTCGTCAACTCCCCCATCCTACCTCCTGTCTCACATTCTTCCTACCTGATCCCAACCCCTCCGAAATCCTTAATAAATATAAGTGGTAAGAAAGGTTCTGTCAAGGACTTCCTAACTTAAACATTGAAGAGAACTTTCTCCCTTGACGACCCTCAACTGAAGTGATAAGATGGACTAAAATGATCCATGAGATTACCAAAATTCTTCATTCATATTTGGAATCGAACTCGCTTCAAGAGGACGAAGGGAAATGGAATGAGGGGTTAAAGAAGGGGATGGAGAAAGTCGCCGAACAGGTGGGGGCAGAGGCATGGACCCTCTCCTTCGTGGAGAATGCCTTCCCTATCCAAATAGGAAAAGGGATCGTTGGAGAGGTAGCAAGAGAGGGGAAATCCCCGATCGCGGCAGATTGGAATGAAAATCCAAAGCTTTTTCAAGAGATAGATCGGAAGATCCACAGTCATCTCCAATCCTTTCTTGTCTGCCCTCTCCAGATCCAGGGAAGAACTGCGGGAATCCTACAGGTCATCAACAAGACCGACAGCCCTTCCTTTACCGAAGAAGACCTATTCGTCCTCTCTCCCATTGCCGACTACATCTCTCTCTTCCTGGAAAATCGAATCCTCCTCAAGACTTACAATCGGAAGATGGAGGAGCTCTCCCTTCTCACCGAAGTTGGAAGAGCCATTTCATCATTTTTGGATCTTCCCAACCTCTTGGAACAGAGCATCCACCTCATTCGAAAGCGGTTCCACTACTATTATGTTGCTATCTTCCTTCGGGAGAAGGATCAGGACAGAGTGACCCTCAGGGCTTTTTCGGGAGCCCCCGGGGTTGAGCCGGTAAGGAGGTCTCTCGGAATTGGGAGAGAAGGAATCATCGGCTGGTCCACCCGGACAGGTCAGTCCCTTATGGTATCCGATGTCACAAAAGAAGAGAGATATCTCCACGGGGTTCAAGGCGTCCGATCCGAGATGGTTGTTCCCATCAAGCGGGAGAAAGAGATCCTTGGGGTTTTGGACATCGGGAGCGATAAGACAAATTCCTTTAAGGAAGAAGACCTGCGGATGATGAACCAGTTGACCCGCCAGTTGGCGATCGCTATAGAGAATGCTCGCCTAGTCCAACAGGTGGAGGAATTAGCCATCATCGATGACGTCACCCATCTCTATAACACCCGCTACTGCAATCTCTATTTGGAAAAAGCGGTGGCACGAGGGGAAGTGGTCTCCGTCATCTTTCTGGATCTCGACTTCTTCAAGCGGGTGGATGATGCCTATGGCCATCGTATTGGCGCCCTCACTCTGAGAGAGGTGGCCAATCGAATCAAAGAAGGAGTGAGAAAAGAAGATATCTGTTCTCGGTATGGGGGCGATGAGTATGTGATCATCCTCCCCGGTACCTCGTTAGAAGAGTCGACTCGACTGGCTCAAAACCTCAAGACCTCTTTTGAGGAGAGACTCTTTTGGATAGAGAATCGAATCCCCCTCTCCATCACAGCCAGTTTCGGTGTGGCAACCTTCCCCAATTGCGCAAAGTCTTCTTGGGAACTATTGGTCAAAGCCGATCAGGCCATGTATCAAGTGAAGACGTCAGGAAGGAACGATGTTGCGGTGGCGGAAGAGAAATGAGAAATTAGTTGATCGAATAATGTTATGGAAATTGGTTATCGGATATTGGGTATTGGACAGTCCAATTTCTCATTTCCTGTTTCTATCACGTGTTTCCAATTTCCATTTTCAAATTTCAATTTCTCCTACTCTTGAGTTTGGCTTTTGAGCAACGGAGATCCCTGGCCTGACGCCAGGACAGGCTTCGATTCTAACCTCTATTTTCTAAAAACGATCTTCCAACTTCTATATCCATTTAACCCTATAACGATTTAACCAACCACAAAACCCATGAGGGTCGAAAAAATCCTTGAAGAGATTAAGAAAGAGATTGATGGCTATATTTTCCATCACCTTTCTGAATCACAGACCTCCTATTCTTCCCATCAGGATCTTTCTGAGATCGAACTTCTAAAGGAGATGATGCAGGAATATCCCAAGAGGATGGGGAAGGGACTGCGGGGAGGGTTCTGTGTCCTTGCTGCTGAGGCCTTTGGAGGGAGGAGGGAAGATACCCTGATATCCGCCGCGGCCCTTGAACTCTTTCAAAACTGGGTTCTCATCCATGATGACATTGAGGATGGTTCTGACATGCGGCGGGGGGAGAAGTCCCTCCATGAAAAATATGGAATTCCTTTAGCCCTCAATGCAGGAGATGGCCTCACCAACAAGATGTGGGAACTCCTCCTTTCGAACCGAAAGAAATTGGGGAGCGAGCGTGCCTTTCAGATCTTAGAGGAATTCGTTGGAATGATCAATGAGACCGTAGCCGGTCAGCACATTGACCTCACCTGGGTGGAGGAGGGACGGTGGAACCTGACCGAAGAGGACTATTTCCGGATGTGCCGTTGCAAGACAGCGCGTTACACGGGCGTTACACCCATGAGAATCGGCGCCTTCATTGCCGGTTGTCCAGAGAAAGGGGAAAGGCTGGATGAATTTGGTTTCCACTTTGGAATCGCCTTCCAGATCCACGACGATCTCCTCAACTTGGTTGGAAATGAAGAGACCTATGGAAAGGAGATTGCGGGAGATCTTCAGGAAGGGAAGCGGACCCTGATTCTGATTCATCTCCTGAACCACTGCCGGAAAGAGGAGAGGGAGAAGGTGATTGAGATCTTGGGTCAAGATCGAAATGAGAAGAGAATCGAGAAGGTCAGGGAGGTGCTCGGTCTCATGAAAAAATATGGTTCCTTCGAAAATGCAAGGGAGAAGGCGATGAGTCTTTCAGAGCGGGCTAAGGAACTCTTCGATGAGGGGATGGACGGAATTCCGGATTCAGAGGCAAAAAAGACCCTCCGTCAACTCATTGATTTTGCCATCTCAAGAGAATCTTAACGGAGGGAAATTGGTTGTAGGAAAATAGAAGCTAGTTATGGAAATTTGATACTGGAAAGTAGTATTTTCAAAACCATTTTCTGATCTCTATTTTCTATAACTAAATTCTAATATCTATTAACTATTTTCTAAT
>JADFOU010000227.1 GCA_022562655.1 candidate division TA06 bacterium | reverse complement strand
AAAAAGATATTTCATTTTTCCCCTCCCAAGAAAAGATAAAGATTTATGGAGTTCCGAAAATTACCTTTTTCTGTGCTAATCTCTTGTAATCCCTGGCCTGTCGCCAGGACATGGCTTGTGGTTGCAATTTTTCATTTGAACTTTGTCATTTTTAATTGCTTTAAATCCTCTTCCATCTTCTCAAGAGAAACCCGATAAGAGAGAAGATAGAAGAAGAGAAATGTGAAGGCAATAAAGGTAACGATGAGAGTATGGATCATCGTCGGATCGAGGTTGACCCCTTCTCCACTAATAACCTTGGGATGAATCGTCCTGGGCCACCAGCGTATAGCCATCCAGACAATCGGAACATCGGTAAATCCAACAATCCCGTAAATAGCACAGAATCGGGCACCCCGTTCCGATTCTGCAACGGAATTTCTCAGAATGAAATAGGCAACATAGATGAACCAGAGGATGAGAGTTGTTGCGAGGCGGGGATCCCAAGTCCACCAAGTACCCCAGGCAAATTTCGCCCAGATGGAGCCTGTCAGGAGGTTGACGGTTGTAAAGAGAACACCAATCTCACCTGATGAAAGGGCAAGGCGATCCCATTTCCGATCGTTCTTGACGAGGTATAGGATACTGGCAACAAAAAGGATAAAAAAAGCGAGGAAAGCAATCCAGGCTGAGGAGACATGAAAGTAGAAGATCTTTTGAGCCTCTTTCATCACAGTCTCAAGACGTGCATAGAAGAAGATGAGACCCATGGCAACGACCATCATTCCAAAGGTCAACCAGGAAAATAATATGCTGTAAATTTTCATTGTACTAGAATTTTTCATTTTTAATTTTGCATCGCTAATTTTACATTGCTAATTTTGCAATGTTTCTTTACTCCTCTAAAACATAACCAAAGGTAAGATAAGAAATGATGAAGAAGATCCCATCATAGACAATAAGGAGTCTCACCCAGTTAAGAGTTTTTTCAAAGGGCTCATTCATCAAGAGCAGTTGGCTTCCTTTGACCACCGCGATGAGGAGAGGAACCAGAAGGGGAAAGAGGAGAATAGGGAGGAGGATCTCTTGCCTTCGAGTATTTGAGGCGATACCCGCAAGAAGGGTTCCTACAATAGAGAACCCTAAAGTTCCAAGAACCAAAAACAAGAGGAGAGCAGGTCTCTGAAAGGGAAAGTAGAAGAGGACGACGAAAATGGGCAGGGCGATGGCTTCAATGATGGAGATAAAAAGGAAGTTGGCAAGGGTCTTTCCCAAGTAGATTACCCCTGGATCCACGGGAGCGAGGGCGAGACCCCGCAGTGCACCTTCTTCTTGTTCCGAATGAAATGAACGATTCAATCCCAGGACACCCGCAAAGGAGAAGGTAATCCAGAGGATGGCAGGTGTAAGGACCTCCATGTTTTCAAAGAGGGGACCCAGGGAAAAGGCAAAGATGATGAGAACCAAGAGTGTGAAGATAAAGAGGAGGGTCAGGATTTCCTTAGAACGAAATTCCTGAAGGATTTCCTTATAGAGTAGGGTGTAGATTATTTTATACATTCTAATGGACTTCAGACTTGAGACATTAGACTTTGGATTTTAGTCTATAGTCTATTGTCCATAGTCTATGGTCTATTTTCTATTCTATTGAGGTAGTTCTCTTTGAACCCATCCAGAGAGCCATCCACTTCATCTCTGATTTGACCTCCAATGAGAATTCCTGCGCGATTCATAATTCGAAGACCTTTATCCAGATTGTGGGTTGCGATGAGTAAAATAGAGTCTCTCTTCCTCTCTAAAAGAATCTCTTCCAGAATCTGACATCCCTGGATATCTAAATTGGAATAGGGTTCATCTAATAGGAGAATGGAGGGATGGGGGAGAATCGCTCTTGCAAGAGCAAGGCGCTGGCGCATCCCCTGAGAAAAGGTATGGACGAGGTCACCTGATTCGGTTTTTAAACCGACCCGTTCCAAAAGTCCATCCACCCTCTTCTCGAGATTGTCCTGTGAGTAGAGGCGACCATAAAAGAGGAGATTCTCCCTCGCTGTGAGATGAGAATAGAGAAAGGTTTGATGAGAGAGGAGTCCCACTTGTCTCCGGAATTCCTCTGGATCTTTTCTTACCTCCCTGCCATTCAAAAGAAGTTTTCCACGACCGGGTCTCATCAGGCTGGAGAGGAGAAATAATAGGGTTGTCTTTCCGGAACCATTGGGTCCGAAGAGTCCATAGAGATCTCCAGACGAGAGGGAGAGTTCCACACCATCTAAGACCCTCTTGAGGCCAAAATCCTTTCCCAAACCTTGGGCTTTAAGAACCACTTTTAACCCCACAAGATCCAAATGGTCAGTGATCAGACTGACTAATAATCCGCCTTAGGCGGATTGGAACTTGCGATTTGTTATTTGGAATTTGTCTTCTCTTCAAGAACTTCTAAAACCTTTTTCAACCGTTTCCGATGAATTGTTCTTATCTCCGCATAAAATTCTTTAGATATTTTTCCCTTTTCAAACCGCTCTTCCAAGTCAGCAAGGGTGGAGACAAAAAATCCCCTCCTCTCTAAAAGTTCTTCCTTTGGGGCTCGATCCCAACCTCTTTTCATCACCTGTAACCCAACTCCCACTACCACAAGCAAAAATAAACCTCCGACCAAAAAAATCCCCGAGAACCTCCATCCTCGGGGAAGGCCCTCTACCACAACTTCTACCACAGAACCTTTGGGTAGATCTCTCCCCACAAGGGAGAGATACTCCCGATCTCCTATCCTCTGAACTTCAGCATTGGATAACTGACTACTCTTTACAGAGAGATGAGGATCCGAAATGAGGAAGGAGAGAAGGGATGTTGGAAAATGTAAGTGAGATGACAAAATAGCCTTTTGAGAGGAGGCATTTACTCGATAACGAAACACCATCTCTTTGGAGCCGGGTTTGATTCCTTGATCATCGTAAAATCTTCCATCTATTTCCACTCCTCTAATCCCTTCTAAGAATTCTGGATTCATCGCCCCCTTTGGAAGAGGGATCTCGATCTCTCCAACAAAGGTCTTCTCCCCATAATTGTGAAGGATGATGATTTCCGTAACCGTCAGTTCCCTTTTATCCACTTCGACAATGAGATGGTGCGCCTCAGCCTCAATTGCCTCATCGCTGTGGGTAGAGTCGTATACAGAGATCTGAATTTCCTTTGGCTCTACCAATCGAAATTGCTCAGTAAAATAATCTACCCCTTCATACCGGGTAAGAAGGTGATACAAATCCTCAGGATCTCCTTCAATTCCCTCTAATTTGAACCTCCCTTCGTGATCTGTCCTGATCTTTTCGACAAAATCTCCATCCACCTGATGAAGGATCAGTTCTACATTTTTTACCGGAGCACCTCCCCGGCTCTCATTAACCACTTGCCCCTCTATCCCCTTGCCGGCGGAATGATTGAAAGCAAGTAACTGAAAAATAGTAAGATACAGAAATCTTTTCATCTAATATCTCAACTTTTTTGGTTTTCTACTCATTCTCTACTAACTGCCCTTGCCACTGCTACTGCCGACTGCTACTGCTACTGTCTTTCCTCCTGTCTCCTGCTACTGCCAACTGCTACTGTTTCTCTCTTTACTCCTGCCACTGCTACTGCCGACTGCTACTGTCTGTTCCTGCCTTTCCCTCTCATTTGTACATCTCGAACCAATTGATCCATCTTCTCCTCAAGGGAGAGAGGTAAACTTCTTTCCCGTTTTGGGAGGTCGTCTATCTTTTTCAAAAGTTGGATCGCCTGGTTCATATACTGAGTGCGAAGGCGATTAAAATCTTCTTGGGAGATCTTACCCGTTTGAACATCAGCGTCCAACTCTTTGAGGATAGAATAGACCCTCTCCTTATCTGCTAAAAGATGGGAGGTTTCTTCAGAAGGAGCAACTTTACGCCTCCCCTTCAACAGTGGTTCAGCGATAAAGAGGACGACAAGAAGAAAGATGAGGGAAAAGAGGAGCAAAGGCATAATCTCATTAACCACGAGATTTCGCGGATTTCCACCCCGCCTTAGGCGGGGTGTTTTTCATTTTTCAGTCTCTTTCAATTCCTCTTCAATACGAGCTAGATAAGCAGGATCTAGTTTTGGTGAGGCTTCAGGAGTGGGGGGGAGGTCCTTACGTCTTCGAGACCACTTTCTCAATAGGGAGGCGATGA
>JADFOU010000226.1 GCA_022562655.1 candidate division TA06 bacterium | reverse complement strand
TAGCCGTAACTTTTTGCCCCCTCTGTTACAGCGCAATCGTATTTGACCGCACTGTGGATGGGCGTGAGTATACGTTTGGCGTATCCGGGATGCTGCGCCATTCGGATCTGGTCATGTATGACCGCGAGACCGAGAGCCTCTGGCAGCAATTGATGGGCGAGGCGATCGTCGGTGACATGACCGGAGTGAAACTCAAGCAATTGCCGGCGCAGATCATCTCCTTCGAACAATTTTCAACCGCTTTTCCTCATGGGCAGGTTCTTTCGCGAAAGACAGGCTACAAGAAAAATTATGGACACAATCCGTATATCGGCTATGATGACATTTCACAGAAACCTTTTCTGTATGAAGGAAAACAGGATGACCGGCTGCCTCCGATGGAAAAGGTCGTAACGGTAAGCATTGGGAATGTTGATAAAGCCTACCCTCACTCCATCACAAAAAGGCTGCGTGTGATCAGCGACAGGGTAGGGGGGAAGCCCATCGTCATCTTCCATGGTGATGGTACAGTATCAGCCCTCGACCGATCCAAAATTAGTGCATCCCGTGAAATTGGTTCAACGGGAGTATTCGATCCACGATTAGAGGATACCGTACTGAGTTTTCAATTTGTTGAAGGAAAATTTATAGACCAGGAGACTGGAAGTGTTTGGGACATCACAGGACAGGCGGTGGACGGTAAGTTGAAAGGGCAAAGGCTTGTTCCAATTGCTCACGGGGACTACTTTGCGTTTGCGTGGTTTGCTTTTAAACCCAAAACAGAAATCTATAAGGAGGGAAAAGGATGATTTAACTCCACTCAGAGAGGTGGGTCTTTCCGATACATCGATTTTGGATATCGTTCAGATTGTGGCCTACTTCAATTTCGTAAATCGTATCGTCCTTGGGCTGGGCGTACCCTTAGAAAGCATAGAAGAACGTGGGGGGTATAAATATGGAGAAAATCCCAAGAAAATGATTGACGGATGACTCATTTTAAATGTAAACTTGAGGTAATCAATGACAATGAGGAGAAAGATGATCCTTGAGAACATATCCAATCAGCAAATTACACGCGTTCAGTCCATTTGGAATTTTCCTGAATGGAGAAATTCCCAGAATCTCACTTTTATAAAGAATTAATGAGGAAAAAGATTATTGTTTCTTTATTGACCTTGACTTTTGGATTCACCGGAGGGATTGGATCCGAGGAAGGAAAGCAGATTGCCTTAAACCCTCTTGGGATCTCTGATCCTCTGATTGGGCACCCGGCACCTCCCCTGGAAATCTCCGAGTGGCTCAACGGTGAAGAGATCTCTTTGAAAGATCTCCGAGGAAAGGTGGTGGTACTGGAATTTTTTCAACTTTGGTGTCCTGGTTGCAACCGCTTCTCCATCCCTCTTATGAAAGAATGGGGGGAAAAATTTAAGGACTCCAAAGAGATCACCTTCCTGAGCGTTCACACAGTATTTGAAGGTCACAGGTACCAGACAACGCCACGTCTTCGAAAATTTGTTAAAGAAAAAGGGATTCAACACCCAGTGGCAGTGGATCGACATGAGGGAAAGGAGACTGTACCCAAAACGATGAAACGCTACAAAACGGGGGGAACCCCTTGTGTGGTGATTTTGGATAAAAAAGGGATAGTGCGATTCAAATGGTTGGGCGGGTTCAAAGTGGAGCCTGTGGAGGATCTCATTCGAAGTCTTATGGCTGAAAGCACAATGAAGAGATAATTCCTGTCAGCACAGCAAAATCAGAAAGATATGGGGAAACCCTTTGGGTTTCCTTTTTTTATTTGAAGACCCGTTAGGTCAGGAGCGCCGGGGCTAATATTTGTTTGAGAATCTACTAAGATCAGAAAAATGAAAAGGATATCCTCAGAGTTGACCCGTCAGTCGAAAAATTGAACTCGGTTCGAATGAAAAAATTTACTTGACAAGTTTTGTGAAAAATGTCACAATGTTACGACA
Organism: candidate division TA06 bacterium; assembly: GCA_022562655.1. Lineage (GTDB taxonomy): Bacteria > Hydrothermota > DG-26 > E44-bin18 > JADFOU01 > JADFOU01. Next base: position 2,213 of record JADFOU010000226.1, on the reverse strand, counting down.
GCAGGAAGCTAGAAGCACGAAGCGGGAAGAATGAAGCAGAAAGAACTCAAGAAGGAGGCGAGAGGAATGAAAAAAGATAGAGAGATGTTTCGGTTTCAGAAGTTAAAGATTTGGCAATCTTCTATTGAATTGGCTGACCAATCTTTTGAGATTGCAGAGGGACTGACAAGAAAAAGGCTTTTTGGATTTTCTGAGCAATTAAGAAAGGCATCACTCTCTATCCCGAATAATATTGCAGAAGGTGCAGGACGTTCCAGTAAGGTTGAATTTCGTCGGTTTCTGGATATTGCCAAAGGATCAGCCTATGAACTGGTCAACATGCTGATTCTCTTCACTCGGAGAGGTTATTTGCAAGAGAAAAGGCGGGATCCATTACTGAAAGACCTTCAAGAATTGGTGAGAATGATTAGTGGATTTAGGAGAAAGCTGGAAGCGTGAATAAACTTCGGGCTTCCAGCTTCACGCTTCATGCTAAAGGATCGAGATGCTTGAGTCTTTAATCATCACCCTTCGGGAAGGGGTGGAGGCGGCTCTGATCGTGGGGATTACCTTGATCTATCTCCGGAAGATCGGAAGGTTGGATCTCTCACGCTGGGTTTATGGAGGGCTCTTTTTTGCCTTGGGGGCCTCGGTTTTGGTTGGAATAGGATTTCGGTCCCTTGAGTTCAATGAGGAGGCTTTTGAGGGAGTGGTGATGCTCCTGAGTGGTCTCATTGTTGGGACAATGGTGGTCTGGATGGCGAGGACAGCGAAGAGGTTTAGAGGAGAGATTGAGAGAAAGGTGGAGGAGATAGCGGGAAGCAACAAGCATGAAGGCGGAAGTACAAAACAGGGATTAGGACTTTTGGTTTTCGCCTTTTTCATGGTCTTTCGGGAAGGGGTGGAGACGGTTCTTTTTTTGGGCGCTGTCTCCTTGAACACCGAAGGTTTATATACTTTCATTGGAGGTCTTGCTGGATTGGGTTTGGCGGTTGCCTTTGGGGTCACTTTTGTGAAAGGGAGCCTCAAGATTGACCTCCGAAAATTCTTTCCCATCACCACCGCTATCCTACTCGTCCTTGTCTTTCAACTCTTCGTGAATGGATTTCATGAATTGTTTGAGGCGGGTGTCTTACCCTCGACCCAGAAGGAGATGGCGATTGTGGGACCGTTGGTGAGGAATAATCTCCTCTTTCTCATGTTCATCTTAGCTCTTCCCCTTCTTCTCTTCTTCCTCTCTGGCAGGAAGCACGAAGCAGGAAGCGAGAAGTCTCGGCCTGAGGAGAGGAAGTTAAAGGCTCTCTTACGAAGAGAGAGATTCTGGCGGCAGTTGGCATCTTTCGCCACTTTAGGAATTATCCTTCTTTTGGGATTTAACTATGTCTATTCACGGGCGCCCACAGAGCTCTCACCCGCCATGCCTGTCCAGGCAGTGGAAGGAAAGATTCGAATCCCCTTAGACCTACTGGAAGATGGGAACCTCCACCGCTTTGGCTATGATTCAGGGGGGATTTTTGTTCGGTTCCTGGTGATGAAGACGGGGGAGGGTCAATATGGCTGCACCTTAGATGCCTGTGAGATCTGTGGTGATCAGGGGTATTATCAGGAAGGGAGAAATGTGATCTGTCGGAACTGCAGTGCAGACATCTATATCCCGACGATTGGAAGGAGTGGAGGGTGTAACCCCATTCCCCTGGACTGGAATCGGGAGGAGAATGAGATTGTGATTGAGGCGAGTGAATTGGATCAGGCGAGGGCAATTTTCAATGTTGAATAGTGAATAGTGAATAGTGAATTGAGAATATGTTCCTAAGGATACTTTTGAGGTCTTTTGGGAAGAGGATGGGGAGGAGGGTGATGGCGATTCTGGCAGTTGCGATGGGCGCGACTGTGGCGACTGCCCTTCTCACCGTCTCTCTCAATATCCGGGAGAAGGTGAGCCGGGAACTCCGGACTTATGGGGCAAACCTTCTTATTGTCCCAATGGAAGATCTTTCCCTGTTGGAATGGGAGGGTGTAGATTTTAAGAAAGAAGCGGAAAGTAGGGGAGGGTTTCAAACCCGCCCGTACATCCAGGAGAGTGACCTGATTCGACTGAAGAAGACCTTCTGGAGGAATAATATCCTCGGGTTCTCTCCCCTCTTGGAAGCGGATGTTCAGGTAAAGGGAAGGAGAAGGACCTTGGTGGGGACCTGGTTTGATCGAGAGATGGAGATAGAAGGGGAGAGGGTTCA
>JADFOU010000225.1 GCA_022562655.1 candidate division TA06 bacterium | reverse complement strand
TTCGTCCAGCACCCATGGCGGGTCCCAGGTGCGGTCCACCAGCCCCTCCATGGCACCAACGGTCTCTATGTTGTGGCGAAACACGTCCCAGTAGTGCTCCTTGGGTTGTAGCACCTCACGGCCCTCCTCCAGCTCCGGCAGCATGCGGCACAGCAGTCCCAGGTCATCCATAAGGTATACGCTTTCCATGGCGTTTGGGATGGCAAGGATGCCAAGGAGCTCATCCCGGGTCCGCTCCGCCGAAACGGTATCCAGGGCCGCGGCGTCCCGCCGGATGAGGTCCCGGGTCTGCTCCTCCAGAGCGAACCTGAGGAGGGCGGCCAAGCGCACGGCACGAAGGAGACGGGCACCGTCCTCCTGAAAGATGGTGGGGCTGACGGCCCGGATAAGGTGCCGCTCCAGGTCTTGGCGTCCATTGAAGGGGTCCAGGAGGACATCTTGCCAGTCGCCGGCGAGGAGCCTGGGCAAGGGTACGGCCATGGCATCGATGGTGAAGTCACGGCGGGCCAGGTCCTGGTGGAGGTCGCCCTGCAGCGAGGCAAGGTCAAGATGCCACGTACGGTCGCCGTCCTCGAGCACCACGCGGGCGATGCGGCGGGATTCGTCCAGGACGACGAGGGCACCACCCAGGGCGTCGGCGACGCGGCGGGCCACGGGAAGGGCGTCCTCCTGGAAGATGATGTCCAGGTCCCGGGTGGCACGACCGAGGAGGGTGTCCCGGAGAAGGCCACCCACCAGATGAGGCTCCGTCACCTCTGAGAGGAGGGGAGCGACTCGCTGAAGCAGGGAGAGCACATCCTTGGGCAGAATATGGGCGGTTTCGGTAGGCACAGCGATCACGGTAGCATCACAACCTTAGCCTCGGTTGTCCCGGCGGGGTCACTTTGGGGCTCTTCTTGAGGCTCCTCTTCAATATCAAATACATCTGGGTGACACCCTGGTTCAACATTTAAAATACGGTTAAATGGTTGAATGGTTAAATTGTTAAATTGATAATCACTAAATTTAAACAATTACCAATCACCCATTAACTGACTTTGCTATGGCAGAAGAGAAAATAGGTCCCATCACCCCCGCCATTGAAATCCGGAAGGAGATCACTGATCGCGAGGAGTGGGTGAAGGCGGGAAAGCCTGTCGAAGGGCAGTCCTTTCGAAGGGTTTTCTTTATCCTCAGCGGTCTCCTTTTCCTCTCTTTTGTCTGGGCAGTCTGGAATGAGTTTGTGACCCGGCGACCCTGGACCCAATATCAGCGCCAGTTCTTTCAATTAGAGAAAGAGATGACTCAAGAGGCCCTCCAGAGAGATCAAGAGAGATTTGAGACTGAAGATGCTGAGAGATTTAGTGCCTTAGGGACCGAACTGAAAGAGGCAGACCAGAATCTGGAAAGTCCGGAATTCCAAAAGACCCGGAGGGAACTCCGGAAGACTGAGATTGTCCTCGATGAAATGACGCAGGAGTATCAGTTTGCCAAAAGTGAGGCAGATGCGGCTTATTATCTCTATAAAAAGGCTCTCCACGAGGAAAAGGACGCCTCTAAAGCCAAGAAAAAACTGGAGAAGTTTGAAGCCAAAATGGCCTCTATGATCCCTGAGATTGAGGAGTTCACCCAAAAGAGGGATGAATACAAAGAGGAAGTGAATGAGAAAAAGAAGAGGGTACGAGAGATTCGAAAAGAAATGGCTCAGATGACGATAGGTATGGAACGTCTAAAACAGAAATTGAAATCGATGCGTTTTAAAACCGCAGAGATTGAACAGATTGTCATTCAGGACTTTGACAGAAATTTTTTTAATCAACCCGTCATGAGGGTGGACAGGTGTATGACCTGCCATTTAGGGATTGATCGGGAGGGTTTTGAGGAGGCCCCCCAACCCTTCAGGACCCATCCAAAAAGGGAGATCCTCTTTGCCAACCATCCAATTGAACAGTTTGGCTGCACCCCTTGTCATCAGGGGCAGGGTCGAGCCCTCACAGTAGAAGATGCCCATGGTCATGTTCCCTTCTGGGAGCACCCCATGCTCCTAGGGGAATTCATAGAATCGTCCTGCATTCAATGTCATATCAGAGAGAAGGAAATTCCCCTTGCCCTAACCGTCTCGAGTGGGAAAAATCTCTTTCGGGAGTTAGGATGTCACGGTTGTCATGTCACGGAGGGCTTCGAGAATTTAGCACCTGTAGGTCCTCCCCTGATGAACCTGGGTTCTAAAATAAAAGCGGACTGGATCGTCTGGTGGATTTTAAACCCAAAAGACTATTTGCCTGAGACAAAGATGCCCCGTTTCAATCTGTCTGTGGAGGAGGCAAAGGCAATCGCCGCTTATCTTCTGAGTTTCCCGGAGAATGAAACTCGAAGCAACATCCAGCATCCAGTATCCAGCATCCAGCTAACCAATGGAAAAGAACTCTTCGATTCCTCCGGGTGTATCACCTGCCACAATCTGGAAGGTCATCAATCTGCGGGAGCGGTCACAATAGAAAAGATCGGTCCCGATCTCTCAAAGTTGTGGATGAAGGTGAAACCGGATTGGCTTTATTCCTGGCTGAAAAACCCTAAAGAATTTCACCCAGATACCAGAATGCCCCGATTCCATTTCACCGATGGAGAAGCGAAGGTTCTCACGACATACCTCCTATCCAAAGGGGGAAGTATCAAAGAAAGGGATGAGGATCTTTCCTTTTTAGAGAACGACTCCATGAAAGTAAGGGGCAAGAAGTTGATTCAGACGCTGGGGTGTTTTGGATGCCACGTGACTCCGGAAATGGAGGGGATGCCCAAGATGCCCAAGGTCGGAGTGGAGTTGACTGAATTCGGATCGAAGAAGACTCATGAACTTGACTTCGGCGATACGAAATTCTCACATACCTGGAATGATTGGACTTTCAACAAATTGAAAGACCCTCGAATCTATGAGACGGAAAGAATCCAGTTGAAAATGCCTGACTTCAGCTTCTCCGATGAAGAGGCGAAGAGCCTCGTCATCTTTTTAAAAAGCCTGACGGGAGAGGAGATCCCCCATGACTTCTTAGTCACTGCAGAACTCCACACTCCGCATTCCGAATTCAGCACTCTAAAAGGTCCTTTTGGAAAGATCAACCAAGAATTTAACTGCCTTGTCTGTCATCGGATTAATGGGGAGGGAGGGGAGATCGGACCTGACCTCTCCTATGAAGGAACCAAGGTGAAGAAGGATTGGTTAGTCAACTTCTTGAAGACGCCTTACAAGATTCGGCCGAATGAAAAGGCTCGGATGCCCAAGTTCAACCTGACGAATCGTGAGGTCAAGACTATTGTAGATTATATGAATATGATTCTAGTGAATGATGAGGTCACCGCCTTAGGCGGAGTCGTTCGGGAGAGGGAAATTGATGAGGCGACTCTCCGAGAGGGAGAACGTCTTTATCAAGAGGTCTATGGGTGTGTCTCCTGCCACCGGATCGGAAACACCGGTGGGGTCATTGGACCTGACCTCACCCATGTCGGCTCAAGGCTTCAGGGAGAATGGACTTACTCCTATCTCAAGGACCCACAAGCCCTCCAGGGAAAGGTACGAATGCCCCACTTCAATCTTTCAGACCGGCATGCGAAAGTTCTGTCGGAGTATTTGATGGCACAGAATTAGTCACTCAATTCATATTGCAAAATTAGCAATTAGCATTTCAAAATGTACTCGTTCTTTAGATCAACCATTTTAAATTGCTAATTTTAATCCGCCTCCCTGGCCGTGGGTCAGGCAGTGAAGACGGGCTCGGCAGGCGGACTAAATTCAAAATGAATCCTTACTTAAAAAGGGGGAAAAGATGTTAAGAAGTCTATCCATGGGTCTGATAGCCCTACTCATGATCTTTGGGGTTGCAACAGCTCAACAAGACCCCTGGATCGGTGTGGCGGCTGGAGGGCATAATGGGAAGGTGATCCTCTTTGGAATTCCCAGTATGAAACTCCTGAAAGAGATTCCTTTAGGGGTAGATATTCAGGATGTGGTGATTGGAGGGGGAACGATCTATGCAGTAGATAAGGCTCTGGACAAGGTCTTCGCCATTGATCTCAAAACCCTGACCAAAACCAAGACGATCTCCCTCCCATCTCCCTTCGGGGCAGGGAGTATCGCCATCACCCCAGATGGGAAGAGCCTTTTTGCCGCAGGGGAGTTGACGGGGAAAGTGACG
>JADFOU010000224.1 GCA_022562655.1 candidate division TA06 bacterium | reverse complement strand
CCCTGAAACAAGTTCAGGGCAAACCCAAGTGCAGGAGTACCTATTTAACTGACTTAGGAATATGACCAAAATCGTTCCAATTCTCCGCTGCTCATTCTGCAATAAGCCTCAAAACAAGGTGAGACGTCTCCTCTCCGGTCCTCAAGCTCATATTTGCGATGAGTGTGTTCGCCTCTGCAGTGATCTACTCTCCAGAGAGGAAGTAGAACCATACTCTCCCAAGCCCATGCACCTCCCCTCTCCCATCGCCCTTAAGACGATGCTGGACGAATATGTCATTGGACAGGAGCGAGCCAAGAAGGTCCTTGCCGTTTCCGTCTATAATCATTATAAGAGGATCCACTTCCCTCCGAAGGATGTGGAATTGGAGAAATCCAACATCCTCCTCATTGGTACTACAGGGGTTGGGAAGACCCTCCTCGCCCAGACCCTTGCCCGCATCCTTCGAGTTCCCTTTTCCATCTCCGATGCCACCGCCCTGACTGAAGCCGGTTATGTCGGGGAAGACGTGGAGAATATTCTCGTACGACTTCTCCAGGCTGCTGATTATGATGTCGAAAAAGCCGAAATCGGCATCGTCTATATTGACGAGATGGATAAGATCTCCCGAAAAACGGACAGTCCCTCCATCACAAGAGATGTATCCGGGGAAGGGGTTCAGCAAGCCCTTCTCAAAATCCTGGAAGGAGAGGTAGTCAATGTCCCCCCTCACGGAGGGCGGAAACACCCGGAACAGTCTTATATCCAATTAGACACCCGGAATATCCTCTTCATCTGCGGAGGGACTTTTGACGGACTGGAAAAGATAATCGCTGCTCGTCTCGGCTCTCAGAAAATAGGGTTTGGAGTGGAGATTGAGTCCAAAAGCAAGAATGCAACAGGTGAGATTCTTTCTAAGGTGGAACCCGAGGACCTGATCAAGTATGGCTTCATCCCTGAATTGGTGGGACGGCTTCCCACGACCTGTGCCCTCCACGAACTTCCTAAAGAGGCCCTCATGGAGATCCTCACCCTTCCCAAAAATGCCATCACAAAACAGTATCAGAAATACTTTGAGATGGAAGGGGTAAAGCTTCTCTTTGAGGAGGAGACCTTAGATTTGATTGCCGAGATCGCACTCCGAAGAGAATCCGGGGCCAGAGGACTTCGGGCAGTCATGGAAGATTGCATGTTAGAGATTATGTACCATCTCCCTTCTCAGAATGCGGTGAAGGAATGTATCATTACGCCTGAGGTGATCAGAGAGAAAAAAGAACCCAAGTATGTGCTGAAGAGAAGAAGAAAAGCGGAATAGAGAATTGGTAACTTGTAAATGGTAATCGGTAAATGGAAAATTTGTTCTATAAATAACCAGATCTATTCCGGAATCCTTTATTGCCGTTACCAATCACCAATCACCAGTTACCCATAAACAATCACTCAATTAACCCATACCCGGTGTTTCGATGATTGAATTTGAAAGAGAAGGTGAAGTGATGCGGGTGGGAATGAAACTCCCTCTCCTTCCCTTAAGAGATTTAGTCGTCTTCCCCTTCATGGTGGTTCCCCTCCTTGTGGGTCGAAGAAAATCAGTAAAGGCGACTGAAGGGGCAATGAAGGGAGACAAGATGATTTTCGTCCTCACACAACGGGATCCTGAAGTGTCAGAACCGAAACAAGAGGATCTTTATGATGTGGGTACCCTCGCTAAAGTTATCCAGATTCTCCGTCTCCCCGATGGAACGGCTCGAATTTTAGTAGAGGGGCTCATTCGAGCAAGGGTCTCCCGTTTCCACGAAGCAGGCGAGTTCCCCAGTGTAGAAATCGCCCTCCTCCAGAGATCAGTCACCATGACCAAAGAGGCCAACATTCTACTCCGGTCCGTAAAGGATCATTTCAAAGAATTCATCCGTCTTTCTACAAAGATTCCGGACGATGTTCTCCACTCTATCCTCAGCGTCACGAACCCGGAGAGGTTTTCGGATACGGTCTCTGCCCATCTCTCCTTGAAGATCGAAGAGAACCAAAGGCTTCTCGACACCAAATCCTTATCTGAACACCTTCAACTTCTGAACCGTTACATCGCTCAAGAGATTGAAATCCTCAAACTGGAGAAGAAGATTGAGAAGGAGGTGAAGACCCAGGTTACGAAGTCCCAGAGGCATTTCTACCTCCAAGAACAGCTGAAGGCGATCAAAAAGGAGCTGGGCTACGGGGAGGAGGAGACAGAGGAAGCGGAGGAGTTGACCCTGGCAATTCAGAAGGCGAAGATGCCCAAAAAGGTGGAAGAGGTTTCGTTGAAGGAGTTGAAGCGGCTCATGCGAATGCCCCCCCTCTCCCCAGAGGCAACTGTAGTCCGGAACTATTTAGACTGGCTTATTGCAATGCCTTGGCAGAAAAGGACAAAGGATAATATGGATATTGAACATGCCGAGAAGATTTTGGATCAAGATCATTACGGACTTAAAAATGTGAAAGAACGGTTGGTCGAATATCTCTCCGTCTTGAAGTTGGTGAAACGGATGCGTGGACAGATCCTGTGCTTTGTAGGACCACCGGGAGTGGGGAAGACCTCTTTAGGGAAGTCGATCGCGAGAGCCATGGGGCGTAAATTCATTCGGGCATCCTTAGGAGGTGTTCGGGATGAGGCGGAGATTCGAGGGCATCGAAGGACTTATATCGGCGCACTCCCCGGAAGGATCATTCAAAAAATCAAAGAGTCGAAGACCAAGAATCCTGTCTTTCTCCTCGATGAGGTGGATAAAATCGGGCTGGATTTCAGAGGAGATCCGGCTTCCGCCCTCTTAGAGGTCTTAGATCCCGAAGTGAATTCTTCCTTTAATGACCATTATTTAGAGGTGGATTTTGACCTCTCCGAAGTTCTCTTTATCTGCACTGCCAATGTCACCCACACCATCCCACCAGCTCTCTTGGATCGGATGGAGATCTTGAGACTGCCGGGATACTTAGAGTATGAAAAAGTTTGGATTGCAAAAGGGTTCTTGATTCCCAAAACCATTAAATCCCATGGTCTCTCCTCAGACCAGATTCTCTTTACTGAGGGTGGACTCCAAAATATCATCCAGAAATATACCCAGGAAGCAGGGGTTCGAAATTTAGAACGAGAGATTGCGACCCTCTGCAGAAAGGCGGCGAGGGGGGTCGTTAAAGGATTTTCGAAGAATCCGAAAGGAAAAAAGAAGAAGGTGGTTGTCACAAAGCAAAGTTTAGACCGCTATTTGGGTCCTCCGAAATTTTTTGAACAGGAGATTGAAAAAGAGCAGGAGGTGGGGGTCGCAACGGGTCTCGCTTGGACCAATGCAGGGGGAGAGATCCTTGCAATTGAAGTGGGGATTATGCCAGGACAGGGGAAATTGATCTTAACCGGCCACTTGGGAGAAGTGATGAAGGAATCCGCTCAGGCTGCCCTCACCTTTGCCCGGGCAAGGGCGAAACTGTTTGGACTGGAGCAGAATTTTCATGAGAAGTTGGATATTCATCTCCATATACCTGCTGCATCCATTCCCAAGGATGGTCCCTCGGCTGGGATTGCCATAGCCACAGCAATCATTTCCGCCCTTACCCAGACTCCCATCCTGCGCAATGTCGCCATGACCGGAGAGATCACCCTTCGAGGAATTGTTTTGCCCGTAGGAGGGCTTCAGGAGAAGTTCGTCGCCGCTCAACGGGCGGGTGTAAAGACCATTATCCTTCCAAAGAAAAATGAGAGGGATTTGAAAGAGCTTCCTGCCAGGACAAAGAAGGGGATCACGGTAAAACTTGTGACAAATGTGGATGAGGTCTTGACCACTGCTCTCCTTAAAGATCCGAGAACCACAAGTCCTGCCATCCTGCAACGAGAAGAAACCGTCTATGCCCATTGAGGCTATTGATGAATTTTCAATATTGGTCTATGGACAGGAGTCTATAGTCTATTTTATTTGAAAATTTTCCTTGACCGCGTAGACGTTTTTTGATAGGATAAAAAAAATAGATTAAGTGAAAGGAGGTGAAGGTTAATGAAAGCACAAAAAAATCTATTGATGTTACTCACAGCGACATTAGTCCTATTGATGGGTAGTTCAGTTTTTGCTGCACTGGTTATTTTTGCGTCTACACCACAAGAGAATAGTGCGTTATGTCAAAGTAGAGGATTTACAATTGACATGAATATAACGGGTGAAGGCAATGAGGA
>JADFOU010000223.1 GCA_022562655.1 candidate division TA06 bacterium | reverse complement strand
TGAAGAACTTGTGGATGATTTACCCGAAGAGGAGTTAGAATCCTACACAACGAGGATCGGAAATCAGGGGTTCCTGACACCGGGTGAAAGTGAAAACTGGGCAATTATTACGGTGGGTCTCAGTCCCTTTTCCAAGCGAACCCGTACGGCGGAAGAAATCATTGAGGGACTACGCGCGGATACAGACAGCCTCGAGGTCTTCTCCAAAATCGTCTATTATATAGATGCGGGACCCCCTGTCGGGAGACCCATTACCTTGCGGGCTGTGGGTTCGGATGACTCCTTGAGGGTTCAACTTGCTGACTCCGTAGAAACCTTTTTGCTCTCGTTGGATGGTGTCAAGGACATCGATCGGAATGACAAACTGGGGAAAGAACAGGTTGAAGTAAATATAAACTACGACAAACTCTCTCGACTGGGTCTCACCGTAGCCGACGTCGCCCAAAATTTACGAATCGCCTATGACGGCGAGGTGGTAACCCGAGTCCGATATGGAGATGAAGACGTGGACTTTCGAGTCATACTCCAGAAGAGATCCCGCAGGCGGCTCACACACTTGAAAGACCTCCCGATTCCCAACGCACAGGGACGTCTCATCCCCCTGAAGGACGTAGCCAGCCTTAAGATTGGAGCTGGACCGACCAGTGTCTATCATTATGATGGAGAGCGAGCCATTCGAATTACAGGGGATGTCACAAAAGGGAAAAGCACTCCCGTGGAGGCAACAAAAGCGGTAGAAGATCATTTCAATCTTCACAGAGACTGGCCGGGCATGCGGTTCGTCATCGGGGGAGAAGCAGAGCAGACCCAGGAATCTATGGCAAGTCTCTTCAGGGCATTTGCGGTCGCCGTCATCGGGATCTATTTCCTCCTCATCCTCTTATTCAATTCTCTCACCCAACCCATCATGGTGATGATGGCAATCCCCTTTGGAATCATTGGCGTGATCATTGCCTTTGCCCTCCATGGAGAGAACCTTGGGTTTCTCTCCGTGATGGGAATCGTTGGACTTACGGGAGTTGTGGTCAATGACTCCTTGGTCCTGGTCAATCACATCAACAAACTGAAACGTCAAAGACCTGATGAAAAAACCATAATTCTTGTCGCCCAGGGATCATCCGACCGTCTGAGAGCGGTCATCCTGACAACCCTCACGACCGTGGCGGGTCTCTTGCCTCTGGCATACGGGATCGGAGGATCGGACCCCTTCATTGCCCCGATGGCTCTGGCACTGGGGTATGGTCTTCTGTTTGCCACCCCCCTTACCCTCATCCTCGTTCCCTCCCTTTATGTCATTCAAGACGACATCGGAAGGGTGTTCGTTTGGATTGGAAGGATCTTCAAGAGAAGAAAAGAAGTTTAAAGAAGTAGGGGTCCCGCCTTCGCCCGATTCGGGCAAGTAGGAGCATCGAATCCGCTTAAGGCGGACATTGCCTAACAGCCGAATCGAATCCGCTTAAGGCGGACGTTTCCTAACAGCCAGTCACAAATGTAGGAGAAACCCCCCAGTAGGAGAATGAGGAGTACCTAAAAACGGATGCGACGAACAGTAATCAAAAATATCTTAGAGGAACACGGAATAAAACCCCGGAAAAAATTGGGGCAGTCCTTCCTCATCCCTGAAGCAGTAGCCAGAAGGATCGTTGATGAGGCAGAGATCAACTCCAAGACCAACGTGGTGGAGATTGGACCGGGTCTTGGAATCCTAACCGAAAAAATTGCCCGGAGAGCGAAAAGTGTGATGGCAGTGGAGATTGATCCAAAATTGTATTCTATCCTGAAAGAGAGGATTCAAGACAATGAGAAGATCACTTTTGTCAATGAGGATTTCTTGAAAATAAATCTTAGAGAAATTTCGCAAGAATGGAGAAAGAAGCTGAAGGTGATGGGGAACCTTCCCTACAACATCACAAAGCCGATCTTGATGCAGATCCTCCAGAATTTTAAATGGATTGACTCAGCCGTAGTGATGGTTCAGGAAGAGGTCGCTCGAAGAATCTGTGCTCCAGTGCACAACAAGGAGTTTGGGGCCCTCTCTTTATTTGTTCAGTACTATTCAACCCCCAAATTACTCTTTCGGATCCCTCCAGAGGCTTTTTATCCTCGGCCTGCAGTATGGTCTCGCGTGGTGCGGCTCACCATACGGAGTTCTCCTACCATTCAGGTCAAGGATGAAAAACTCTTCTTCAAGGTGATCCATTCAGCCTTCTCCCAGCGGAGAAAGATGCTTCGGAACGTTTTTAAGCACTTTTTCCAATTGGACGAGAAGGCAATCCTTCAATTGGAAACCAATTCTGAAATCAACTTGAGGAATAGAGGAGAGACCCTTTCTTTAGAGGAATTCGGGAGGCTGGCGGATTGTCTTTTTGAGGTGGGTTTAGCCTATGAAAAAAAGAATTAATAATGATAAGGCCTTTCTTTGCGCCCTCAGCGTCTCTGCGGTGCGAAGTTTTTTTTCATTCCTTATACACTCCCATCTTAGAAAACTTCTCAATCCTTCTACGAACTAACTCCTCTGGGCTGTGGGGGTTGAGATCTTCAAGAGAATTAAGAACAACCTCTTTGACTCGGCGGGCAGCCTCTCCGGGGTTTCTATGGGCACCCCCAACGGGCTCCTCAATGATTCCGTCAATAATCCCAAATTTTAAAAGGTCTCGAGCGGTGAGTTTGAGAGCTTCAGCCGCTTCAGAGGCTTTTGCTGCATCTCGCCAGAGAATGGAAGCACATCCCTCAGGGGAGATCACTGAGTAGATTGCATACTGCATCATAAATACCCGATCTCCCACAGCAATGGCAAGGGCTCCACCACTGCCTCCCTCCCCAGTGATGACCACAATGATGGGAACAGGAAGAATTGAGATCTCCCGGAGGTTTCGAGCGATGGCTTCCGCTTGACCCCGCTCTTCCGCCCCAATCCCTGGATAAGCTCCCGGAGTATCTACAAGGCTCAAGATAGGTTTTCCAAACTTCGCCGCCATCTGCATCACTCGGAGAGCCTTTCGATACCCTTCTGGATGGGGCATCCCAAAATTCCTCTCTACCTTTTCACTGGTAGATCTTCCCTTTTGATGCCCGATGATGATCAGGGAACGACCTCCCATACGCCCCAGTCCAGCCACAATTGCAGCGTCATCTCCAAAGTAGCGATCCCCATGGAGTTCAACGAATTCATCAGTAATCTCCTTGATATAATCCAAGGTATAGGGACGGCGGGGATGACGGGAGAGTTGAACTCTTTGCCAGGGGGTAAGGTTCGTGTAAACCTCCTTTCGCAGTTTAACTGCCTTCTTCTCGAGACGCTCGATCTCCTCCTTCACCTCAAACTCCCCTTGAGTGCCAATAATCCGGAGTTCTTCTATATGCCGTTCCAATTCCACAATGGGTCGTTCAAAATCAAGCCAGATCTCAGCCATGATTAAGTCAGTTGCAGACTGCAGTTGCAGTGGCAGTTTTTATATCAGAAGCAGTTGCAGTCAGTCTTTTGGTAGAAAGTTTTCTGGATGGTTTGCCATACTGCCTAACATCTTACCTACTTCTCTATACCTTTCTTCTAAAGAATTATGGACTCCATCAGTGATATAACCACAGTCTTTTGAAAAGTCTAACCATACAATCGTCTCGCTGGTTTCTCCATCAGCATCTGTAATTTTTAAAGTAAAATGCTTAGGATAGTTGCGCTTACGATATGCTTCAGCAATATTTTGACAAACTGAACGGGAAGATCTCCTTATCTGATTTGTTAAACTATACAACTCCTCTTTCGGAAATGATTTGGAAATTTGAAAAATCTCCATCGCTGCTTCCATCGCATTTTGATATAATCTCAACTCCTTATAGATACCCTAGCTCTCGTAAGTTGTTTATGAGTTGCATCTACAAATAATTATCTCGTAAAAACTTTTTAAGGGCTCTATGCCAGTTTGGCATCGGCTCGTATCCAATCGCATTAAAACGTTGATTTTCCAATACAGAATAAAACGGTCTTTTGACATTCACCGGAAAATCTTTTACACTGCATGAATGTAAGGGAGTTTTAATCCCTAAGGTATCAAAAATCACCCTGGCAAAAAATATTGACGAACTCGAAAAAATTATAAAAGATGCTAACAGCCAATAATACTAATTCAAGTTAAACTATTTCCCTTATGAAATTTAAAAACTCTTCTTTAAATCTATACATATTTTTAACTAAACCTGATTATTTCTTATAATTATT
>JADFOU010000222.1 GCA_022562655.1 candidate division TA06 bacterium | reverse complement strand
GAGTTCGCAGCGCAAGCTACAATGCGACTTCTTAAAGATCACAATCTTTTTATCGCCATCATCCCCCACGATGAGGAAGCCACGCAAAAATTCTATTCAAAGAAGGTCACCGAGGTCCTTATGGTCAGGGAGAAAGGAAAAAAGGGATATTCATAGAAAAGGGTCGGGTCTCACATTGCAACATGTCTCTTTATCTTTCCCAAAGAATCCCCTTTTGAAAATGTAAAGTGTAGGTTTGACCCCCCATCCCATCAGCGCGCCGTCTAACGACCTGCATCAGTTGTGCGAGTGTAACGAGCATCCACTGTTGCTATTGTTAGCGTTTTTTTATCAATAGTTAATAATTAAGATGTGACCCTAATCTTGTCTTTTGATTTCTTTCAATTACCTTGATCGCCTTCCGGACCAGGAACGGGTCGGCTTCTCGTCCGGATTCTCGCCGAACTTCCCGTCGAACCGGCTTCCCTGCCGCTCCAGGAAGAACTTCCCGTCGAACTCGGGATTCTCAGGCGATAGGGGTCAGCCCTTGACATAGGACATTCTCTTCTCAATTTGTCCTGTTGGGGTTAGACTAAGAAAGATGTTTTCTTGCCATAAATCTTTTCTCTGGGTCTGACCCCAAGTGTGTTTACTTTTCAGGTGCCCTTTAAATGGGTGACCCCATAAATACAACTCCAAGAATAAAGTAGCCTGTCCCCTTTTCTTTATCCTGACTGGAGGATACTCTTTTGTTAAATCTCTCCCATGACGGGTATTAAAAAAGCCCCCTTAAGGACTTCCTCAAGAGGGCTTTTTTTGATTCAAATCAGAGGTTATCTTAGCATGATTAGTTTTTTTACTTCATTGTATTCAATGGTTTGGAGACGGTAAAAGTAGACACTGTTTACCAGTTCTCGACCCCAGTCATCCCTCCCATCCCAGTTCACGGTGTAGAATCCACCCTCTTCCTCAACATTCTTTAAGGTCCGTACAAGTCTTCCCGTGAGATCAAATATCTTTAGGGAGACGCGACTTTTTACAGGAAGCTGGTAGCGGATGGTGGTTGTGTTGGTAAAGGGGTTCGGAGAGTTCTGGCTCAGGACATAAGTCCTGGGTTTCTGGAGTTCGTCCGATTCTTCGACCGAGACAATTGAAGTGAGACCACCGATAATTATTGCCGGACCGCCGCATGGTGCTCCTATTATTGTATCGTTCCTCGCGAGGACATCCAAGCCAAAGAATCCTAAAGGACCATCAAAGGTTGTATGAAATGGCTCGACAGCGGTAGCAGAGGAAGCCAAAATCTCATACCCCTCCAGCGTCATGCAGATGTCATACTCGCCAAATCCTCCTAAATCCGTTGTCTCCAAGCCGTCCATTGGAAACCATCCGTAGCCGTTGGGTTCGTTCTGGCTAAATGCCCCAAGTCCGCCTCCGCTGTTGACAAATAGGACAATCTCATCACCTCTACCGTTGATTTTATTCAAGTCCTCTACGGTCAGTCCGCAGCAGTCCTGATTCCCATAACCGGGGTCGAGTTCGCTCGACACAGTTGGCATGTAGAGGGCCGCATATCCTGTAAAGTCCACGGTCTTGATGTTATCTCCGAAAGCGTGGTCGAGAGAGAATCCTTCATTGGTTGCTGCTTCAAGGGCCACCTGATAAACGGTAGAATTTTCGCTCCCGCCCAGCATCAGGATCCCAGCGCCGCCGTTCGAAGCTTCGTCGTGAATGAACAACATGATGTCCTGGATCATTTGCAGTGAAGCAGAGGCTTCAGGTTCACCTTCAAAGCGATGATCTTCCGGATCGGTTCCCGATAGAATGATAGGCCCCGCCAATGTACTTTGCCCTAAGATGACGATGGCAAGGAAGCAGGATAACAAGATGAGATTTTCAAGGGTCTTCATCTTCTCCTCCTTCATGAGAAGTTTTGAAGTTTCACAGACCCTTACTCTCCCCCCCCAAAAAAGCGATCTACGATCTCTTCACCTCCTTGGTTTTAGATTTCGTGTTTCAGAGCGACACCTCTCCATTTAATTATACAAGCAATAATCGTACCCGCCGAAAGAAAACAGGCAGATTTATTCTATCTCATTAAAAATAAACGAGTTGTAAAAACGGAAAGAGAAAGAGCACGGTAAAAAATGGGTCATTTCTTCCATTTTACCGATTTTTTGTTTCAGATTGACACATACTATATAACGATACTATGCGATATTTATTTTAAAGTAGCATTAGATAGTTAAAAGAAAAGACTCTCTATTGAGAGCCTCTGTATTGCTGAATCTGCTGAGAGAAAATACTGAAATGCCATGTAACTCTTTTAATTTCTAGCATTTCACCCCTCTGGGCAAAAATCCTTGGATATATAGTATTATGGTCTGTGTGTCAAATTTCTACATAATAGAGCAAAATTCTCAATTTTCCTGTATTATTTGAACTACGTTAGCATATTGGGGGAGGTTTGTAAAGCCTTTTTTTAATAATTTTTTTAAAATTGAAAGCAAATCTTTCCTCTACAATTCCCTTTTCTCCAATGCCCGAATCCCTAATCGTAAGAAGAAGAGGACGGTGAAGAGATTTAGTAAGAGAAAGGCGCCTCCAGAGAAGAGAATGGCTTTGACCTTGTAAGGTTGTTGTTTGAATGGGTCCATCAGATGGAGGTAAACAGGCCAGGCAAGGATTGTGGCAGAAAGGGCAATGTAGGTGAGGGAAACGAGAGCGGTCAATAACCCCCCAGGACCCGAGGCAATCTTGGAGGGATTTGTTTCTTTCAAGTCGGGGAGGGCGGCACCAAATCCCATCGAGATGGAAACAAGGGAGAGGGCAAAGAAGAGGACGGCAATGCTTGAAATGAGGGTTAAGAAGAACCCGACCTCTAAAAGGAGATTGGAGAGGATCACCAGAACTTCAACCAATAGGATGCCAATGAAGAGGTTCACCAAGAGTTTTCCAAAAAAGAGCCCTCGAATGGAGAGCGGCGAGGTTCGGAGAACCCAAAAGGAGGACCCTTCTAAACTGATGGTCGGGTAGATAAAGCGGATGGAGAGGGTGGCGAAGACATATCCGGTAAAGCCCAGATTGATATAAGAGATCACAGTCTTCCAGAAAGGATCTTTGAAATAGATGGGTGTTTTGTGAAGACTTACGACATAGACTGTTAGGAGTCCAAGCAGGATGGCAGCTTGAGTCCACTGGGTGGGGTCTCGAAGGAAGATTTTTATATCCTTCCAAATGAGACTCGCTACAGGAGAATGGGGAATACTCCGAATGCGGAGTGCGGAATGCGGAGTGCGGAGTGATGTATGGGCGCGGCGCGGCGTCCCCCTACTCCTGGACAACCAGAGAGAACGATAGACCTTCAGCCCTATTCCCTGTGTGAGGAGAACGAAGAGAAGACCTGTGCTCAAGAGGAGAAGAAAGTAGAAGAGAAAGTCCGATTGGAGGGACAGTCCCGCCATGGCGGGAGGTCCTGCTGAAGCAGAGAGGATGCAGTTTGTGAGCCAGGTACTCGGAAGGTAGGGAGAGGAATAAGCCCCCAGAGACTCTAAGTATCTATCCAGTTCAGAGAGTTCACTGGTGAAGGGGATCTTAAAGACAGAAGGCCTTCCCAATAGAAAAATGACGGCGCCCAAGAGGAGGAACCCCACCAGGAAGAGGAGTACTTTTCCCTTCTTGATTCTGGGAAAGACATAGATGAGGAGAAGGAGAAGGATCACGCCCAGGCATGCTGGAATGGCTAAGAAGAATAGAAGGGTAAGGAGGGCAGAAGGATAGAAGAAGAGTGACGAATTTCTGGAGGCCCCAAAGGCAAAGATAAGAGGGATCCCGGCAATGAGGGTCGCCCAGGAACTATAGAATACATTTTCGATAAATTTGGATGTGAAGACCCGACCGGCTGGAATGGGTGAGGACATCAAAAAATCCACTTCTCTGGAACGAAAGAAAGTGGAGAGGGAAGTGACGAGATTAGACATCAAAAGCATTGTAAAGAAAACGAGAAAGGCAAGGTTCAGGATTCTTGCAGAAAGTACAGGACCAATCAGTTCCACCCCCTCAAGATAGAGGAAAATCTTACGGAAAAAGAAAAATCCCCCAATGAGGAAGAGGAGAATGGCAACCCAATAGCTGAGATTTCGGGTGAGTTGATCAGAACGAGGGGCGAAGATTGATTTTCGTATGATCCTTAGGCGGTTTTCCAGTAGGACAGGCATTTGTTATTAAATAGCAGACTGCAGCAGCCCGATT
>JADFOU010000221.1 GCA_022562655.1 candidate division TA06 bacterium | reverse complement strand
TAAAATTCTTTTCTCATTACGCAGAATAACGTGAGGAGCATTAATTGCTTGAAGTTTTTTGAGACGATTATTTCTGTTTATAACTCTCCTATATAAATCATTAACATCGGATGTGGCGTGTCGTCCTCCTTCAAGTGCAACCATCGGTCTAAGAGCAGGCGGTAGAACTGGAACATTTGTCAGAAACATCCACTCTGGTCGAATATTTGCCTTAAGCATTGCACGAAGAAGTGCAAGTCTCTTGTTTATTTTTTCTTTATCGCCTTTTCAAAGGAAGAAAGGGCTTTTTTAAAATTATCTGCCTGTAAATAGACAAGGCCACTGAAATAGAGACCCTCCTCTGTGGATAACCATTTTTTTCCCTTCTCAGATGTCCATTCTTCAAGAGTGCGAGTATTTGAAGGTTTCAACGAAGAGATTCGCTCTTCGGGGATAATAAAATTGAATGTTTTTACTCTCACTTTTTGCGATGCAACTACACCAATTACTTCCCCTTCCTGATTGACGACCGGGCTTCCTATACTCCCTGAGGGGATGGAACCTGTGATTCGCATGATTTTTCCAAAACCGGGAACATCGCGTACTGTGGATATCTGCCATTCCTTATTGGGCTCTTCCGAAACGAGTGGATTGTAGATGATCACATTCATACTTTTTTGAGGGAACGATTTTGAGAGCCTTAAAGACTCCATCTTCTTCGATCCCTTTGGAATATCTACAAGGAGTTGGATGATATCTGCTTCGATATCTTCCGCAATTACCCCCTGAATGGAATAGACCTCGCCTTTACTCAGTTTCACTTCTCCTTGATGGGCTCCTTCAAAAATCTGTCGACTTGAGATAATTTGGTTGGAACGGATAAAAAATCCAAATCCTGTGCTGCGCTTCTTCCCCTTTTTGTTGAATGTCGTGATCGTCACTACCGATGGCTTGATCTGTTGAATGAGTTCTTGAAAGGACTTCTGGGCTTGGGCATGGATTGCTTCAAATCCAATGAGAAGAAAAACCAGCCAGGCAAGATTTATTCGTTTCATCTTTCTTTTATTTAATCGCTCGTAAATGACAACTTCATTTCATCCAACCAGACCTTGAATCCTTCAACCCTGAGACGGATTTTGGTTCACCCTTTCCCCTCTCTCTCACTGGGTTTTTATCATAGAAAAGGGTTTTTGTCAATTAGAAAATATCTGTAACTTCCCGTTTTATGGATCTGGTTTCGGTCCCTCGCTCCCGAATCGGTTTGTTGAAAATATTATAATATCTTTAATTGTTGTACCATAACAACTTACACGGATTTTGCCCCTCTTCACGGGGCGATTCCAAAATGTCGCCCTGGGGGATTAGAAGATTTTCCCCTCCCCAGGAAGTCCATCAGAAGGGATTTGATTCAAATCGCTGTCATTATATCTTGACAAAAACTTCAATATTTTGTACGATTCAGTCAAAAGAAAGGGCGTTTTCTCGGGTGTAAAATGTTACAGAAAGGCACAATATTAGAGGCTCGGTATCTCCTTGCGGGGCAGATGGCGAGTGGTGGGTTTGCCGATATCTATGTTGCGAGTGATATGCGGCTTGGGAACAAGCCCGTCATCATCAAGATGCTCCGGAGTGACTTTACTGAAGACACAAGACGAGTCCGTATGTTCATCGATGAGATCAACCTCACGACCTTTCTTGATCATGAGAATATCGTTCGAGTCTATGATGTGATCAGGACTGAAGAGGACACTTATCTCCAGATCTTAGAGCTCATTGATGGACCGGATCTTAATCAGATAATCCGCGAAACCAATTCACGGAAGGAGAAAATTCCATATGATCTTGTTGCTTATATCCTGTGTAAAGTTTGCCTTGCACTGGATTACGCCCACGAATTGAATGATCCCAATTCAGGTAATCCCCTCTCTATTGTCCATCGGGATATCTCTCCAAGTAATATCCTCATCTCCTATGAGGGAAAAGTGAAATTGACGGATTTCGGCATTGCCTTCGCTCACCTTCACCAGAGGCAGAAGACTCAGTTGGGTGAGATAAAAGGGAAGATCTCTTATATGTCCCCCGAACAGGTGAGAGGTCAAACAGTAGATAGGCGATCCGATATCTA
The DNA here is from genome assembly GCA_022562655.1 of candidate division TA06 bacterium. Taxonomy (GTDB): domain Bacteria; phylum Hydrothermota; class DG-26; order E44-bin18; family JADFOU01; genus JADFOU01. Next base: position 2,136 of record JADFOU010000221.1, on the reverse strand, counting down.
CTCCCTTGGAATTGTCATGTATGAGGCATTGACGAGAAAAAGACTCTTTGAAGCCGATTCGGATCTTGCGACATTGCAGATGGTCGCTGCGGGCAAGGTCGATCTCCTGCCTCTCGATGAAATGAACGCGCCTGATTCTTTAAAAGAGATCCTTCTCAAAGCCCTTCAAAAGAAGATATCTGAAAGATACGAAACCGCGTACGAGATGTACAGAGATCTACAGGAATATATCAAAACTCCAGATGAATATTCTCTGAGTACTAAATTAAAAGACTATCTTTCCGGAATGAAGAGGGAAACCACCCGTCTTACCCAACTTTTGAGGGTTCTCAAAGGGGAGGGAAAAAGAATTGCAATTCAAGAGGTTTCCCTCACCCCTGAAAAGACAGTACAGGTGAAAGCAGAAGGAGGAGAAGATGAAAAGACCATTTACGACCTCATTCGGAAAAAGCAAGGACGGTCTAAGAAGATCGGGGCTTGGATCGGCTCAACATTACTCATTGCCGCATTGGCCTTTGCGGGTGTCGACACGTTCTATCTGAAGAAGACTCCGTTGGGGGAAAAGATCTACAATTTTATTTACCCGCCAAATTTGTGGATTGAATCCATTCCGGAAGGTGCGGAAGTTTATCTCGATGATAAATTGCTCAATAATGTCACCCCCTTTAATCTATCGAAGATTTCACCGGGAAATCACATATTCGAGTTTCATTACGAGGGGTATGAACCCGTTAAAATCAGTCAGCTTATAAGTTCTGTGGAAGAGTGGAAAAAATTGGGAAGAAAGGATCCCCAGGAAGTCTTTGGACAATTTAAGTTCCACCTCATTATCGAATCGAAGCCTCAAGGAGCAAATATCTATCTGGACAATGCTACGGAACCGATTAGACATTCTACTCCAGCAATTATCCCTTACCACATTCAAGAAAAACCCTTACAGGTCAGGCTTGAACAGGAAGGATTTGAAGACCTTGAAATGAGTCTCAATTTTATGGATTATTCCGATCGGAAAGAACAAGTTTGGGAGATCAAGAAGGAGCGGGATGAGGAAGATTATTTCCAGTACAACCTTATGGGTACTTTTTATAGCCATATCACAGTCACCTCTTTACCGGAGAGCGCATCCGTTATAAACCTCCTTGGTGAAGTAGCAGAAAATCTCACAACCCCTGTGACTTTTCCCCTCGGAGTAGGCGATCATAGCCTAAAAGTAGAAAAGGATAATCTAATTCCAAGGGTATTGAATATCTCCATTGAAAGTGGGAAACCGGAAACCCTCCATGCGATTTTAAGTCAGGAAGTCACTTTCAATGTCTACGATTCCGATAAGAAAATTGAAAAGAATGGGGTTTCAGTAAAAATTATTAAAGAAGGCAAACAGGTTTCAAAAGGAGTTACTCCTTTGACGGACACTCTGGAAACGGGACGATACAAAGCTCGATTCGGGAGTATTCGTGGATACCAGTCCATCGATCCCATCTCATTTCGTGTTCCAACCAGCAAGCCCGTTACAGCAGAATTATCGAAATCAAACCCACTTCTTACGGTAAGGGTTATCGATGCCAAGACCGAGAGCCCTGTAGGTGATGCGGAGGTTACATTCAAGGCAGGCAATGAAGGTTCAGAACAATCAGGTTTTACTTCAGCCAATGGTGTTCTTTCGAAAAGAATTCGGCCCGGTGAAATCTCTCTCTGGGTTTCAATGCCCGGATACAAGAAGAGTAGTGAACGCACTGAGAAAATTGAATGGGGTAAGGATCTGACAGTGATATTTAGATTAGAACCTTTCCTCAAAGCTCCCCTTCTCAAAAATATGACACGTGAGAAGGCAGAGGCACTTCTTAAAAGAATGGGGCTCGGAATTGAAGTGAACGAAGTGACGGATCCATCTCATCCATACGGGGTCATCATCAGACAATCGCCGGCAGTCGGGGAGATTGTGGAAGAGGGAGCGACGATCAGAATAACCGTCAATGTAAAGAAGGAAGAACCCAAAGAAGAATTAGAGAAAAAAGAACCAAAGAAGAAAGAGGTAAAGAGGAGACGATCGGGAGAGTAGGGGGCAGGCTTAAGAAATAGGAGAGAGAAGCAATTTGGAAGATTGTGGTGCGTGGAAAAGTATTTAGCTGAATATAG
>JADFOU010000220.1 GCA_022562655.1 candidate division TA06 bacterium | reverse complement strand
CGTGGCCAACCCTTTCGTCTCCAACACTTTGGTAATGACACTGGTGAGAGTGGATTTGCCGTGATCCACATGCCCGATGGTCCCCACATTCACATGCGGCTTCGTCCGCTCAAACTTCTCTCTCGCCATCTTTGATCCTCCCTGTTCAACATAAGACTTTAGAACTTATCCACCGGGCTTTCGAGTATAGTCGTAAGCCTCTTGGAGCCCATGACCGGATTCGAACCGGTGACCTCATCCTTACCAAGGATGTGCTCTACCGACTGAGCTACATGGGCAATAGCAAAAGATTCATTATGACAAATTTCAAGAATTTTGTCAAGAACTTTTTTGGGGGTTCGGAACAATTCTTGGGAGGGAGAAGCAAAATACGAACAAGTTTTGAGGCAGGTCAGACAAATTTAAAGAGACCTTAGAGAGTTATTTCCCCAAAACCACCCCCTTGTAACTAGGTTCTAACCCTTTATTATAAAGTTCCTTAAAGACTTTGTCAAGGAAAAATTTACCCTTTCAGACTTTTCATGAACCCTTCAAAATTCTCCTTTCTCATCCGAACTTTCAATCTCACCTTCCCATCCAACCAACTCCTCTCTACGACTTCTCCCAATTGATAGACCTGAGAGAGGAGCCTCGTTTGTCCAGGGAGGAGAAGGATCTCCCTCTCCACAAAGTGCGAATCCATCTCATGAATCATCGCCTCTTCCAGACCCTCCATCCCATCCCCATGAATGGCAGAGATAGCACAGGAAGGTTGGTAGGTTGCAAGAAATTTCTCCACAACCAAAGTATCGGCCCGGTCAATCTTGTTAAAGACATAGAGGATTGACTTTTCAAGACATCCCAGGTGCTCCAGAATACCCTGTGCTGTCTCCATCTGACCGAGGACGTCGGGATGGCTTACATCCACGAGATGGAGCCTCAGATCCGCCTCCACTGCTTCCTGAAGGGTTGAATGGAAGGAGGTGATCAGATGGTGGGGAAGTTTTCGGATAAACCCCACCGTATCGGTGATGAGAACCCTTTTGGGGTGTGGAAGTTGGAGTGTGGAGTGCGGAGTTCCTCGGCCTGCTGAGCCCGATCCCTCTGCCTTGCCCCCTCCCCGATTCCCCTCGCCCCACCCTCGGGCTGGGTCGGCCTGTGAAGCTGACGAATTCCAAATTCCGATTTCGAGCCTACGGGTGGTACTGTCCAAAGTAGAGAAAAGCCCTTCTTCCACCTTCACCTCTGCCTGAGTCAGCCGATTCATCAGGGTGGACTTCCCTGCATTCGTATAGCCCACAAGGGCGATCCGGAAGAGGTTCTCCCTCCCCTTCCTCTGGAGTGCCTTCGACCTCTCTACACCTTTTAATTCCTTCTTGAGATGGGAGATCCGCTCTCGAATCCTTCGACGATCCACCTCCAACTTCTGCTCCCCTGGTCCCCGGGTTCCAATCCCTCCCCCCAATCTGGAGAGGGTGATGCCTTTCCCCACAAGCCTCGGGAGGCGATAATAGAGTTGAGCAAGTTCCACCTCGATCTTCGCCTCTTTTGTCCGGGCATGCTGGACGAAGATGTCCAGGATCAACTCGCTCCGGTCAATCACCTTCCGCTCAAAAATCTCCTCCAGATTTCTCCCCTGAGCGGGGGTAAGGTCATCGTCGAAGATGAGGGCATCGATCTTGAGGGTTTCTGAGATCTCCTTCAGTTCAAAAGCCTTCCCTTTACCGACGAAGGTGGCGGTATCCATCCGCTTCCGTCTCTGGAAGACCGTCTCCACCACCTCGGTACCTGCAGTTTTGGCGAGCCGGGCAAGTTCTTCCAGGGAGTTCTCCTCCGCCCATGGGTCACGACCAACTCCCACCAGAAGCACCCTCTCTCTCCTGTTTGTGGCCTCTAAGTCATACATAATGGTGGCAGTTGGTTAAAATGATCATTGGTTAAGTATCGAAAGATTCAGCCATTTAATGATTTAACCATAATTTCAACAAACATCTCTCCATGTTGTCTGTGTAGGTGCGAATCCGCCTTAGGCGGATGTTCGCCCTTTGGGAGTTGGGCAGACATGGCGCCTTTGGATCCACCCCTATCCGCCTTAGGCGGATCAAATACCCATCTCCGTAAAAGGCGGGTTTATAGGTGTTTTCACCTTAAGCGGATTCCACCCCTCTCTAATCAATAATGACAAATGCGGGTTAATAGTACAGTTAATCACTCACCATCTTCTTGTAAATATACCCCACTCGTCTACTTGAAACAAGTAAATTTGTCTTTAAATTGTCATTTTTCATAGGTATAATCTTCTCCCGTGTTGATCACTCTCCTCTGGGGCTCCCTCTTGAGCGGTGCAATTGTCCTCCCCTCCCTCCGCCTCAGGTTTCTTACAAAAAGTGGAGGAGTAGGGACCTTCTTCATTGGAACCATCATATTCTCCTTTGGCGGAATCCCCTGGGCTATCCCACTCCTCCTTTTCTTCATTTCCTCATCTCTGCTTTCAAAACTGGGCGAAAAGAAAAAAGTGAAATTTCGAGCGGCTTTCCAGAAAGGAGAACAGCGAGACCTCTCTCAAGTCCTCGCCAATGGTGGACTTCCCGCCCTCATCGCCCTCCTCTTTGGGCTAAATGGTGAAATGGCTGAATGGTTAAATTTTACCAGTCCTCAATTACCATTTTACCAACTCTTTTTGGGATCTCTTGCTGCTGCCACAGCCGATACCTGGGCAACGGAGATCGGACTCCTTTCCCGAAAAGCCCCCATCTCACTGAAAAACCTCCGTAAAGTCCCCCCTGGAACCTCTGGAGGGTTCACCCTGTTGGGCACATTCGGTGCTCTGGCCGGTGCCCTCCTCATCAGCCTCTCCTCACTCTCCACATTTTTTTCTATCACGGTGGCAGGTTTCCTTGGAAGCCTCATCGACTCCATTTTAGGGGCAACTCTTCAGGCACAATACCGTTGTCCCCTCTGCGGCAAGGTCACTGAAAAAAGGGTTCACTGCCAGAGCCCTGCAGTCCTCCAATCCGGACTCTCCTGGATGAACAACGATTTCGTCAACTTTCTCACCACTCTCACCGGTGCTCTTTTCGTCGGGATCTTGGCGTAAGAAAGGAGTGGGCTTCATAATTTGCTCAAGGCTCGGGACACCTGCACTTTCTTTCTCCACATCTGGGACAGCCTTTCTCATACTTCCTGACCGCCTCCTCCATATCCACATCCCAGAGGGAAGCCAGAGTAAAGAGCCAGGCGCAGACATCGGCGAACTCCTCCTTCAGATTCTCCTCATCCCTCTTTCGGATACTCCGAGCCAATTCCCCCACCTCTTCGGAGAACCGTACAAAGGTCCCTTCGACCCCTCTCGACCGATCCCGTCCACCGTAAATCTCCTCGATGCGTCTTTGAAACTCCTGTAATTTCATCATCCGTATCCTATGAAATTAACCAAACTTTAGCTGCTTGTAGTCCTTTTTCAACCTTTTCCTTAAGAAACTTCACACGGTAATCTTTCTTCAGTATCAATCTATCTTTCACACTTTTAATATGAAAAAATACATTATCTCCACCGGCTTTATCTTTTATGAAACCAAATCCACGATCAGCATTGTATTTAACAACCGTACCAAAACTCATAGTTTTTTCTAAAGAAGCACGCTGGTCAAAAATTACACGTTTTCCAGATGCCATATTTTTAATTTCCTCTCTTTTGGAAATAGCTTTCTGATAATCTTTTCCATACTCTTTTCGAAACAGGTTGTTGGTCTCTTCCAGTTCTTCAAGAGCTTGGTCTCGATCTCCGAGTGTGATTAGTGTAAAGGCCAAATCTCTATGGTGATAAAACTTTTCGGGTTCTCGTTGAGTGGCAAGATGAAAATAATGAGCTGCCTCTTCTATTTGACCTTTCTTCAACAAACATTCAGCAATTCCATGCAGAATATATGGTGTCCTCTTATAGTACGGAATAGTTTTATAAGTTTTTAATGCCTGCTCTACATCTCCTTTTCTTAAAAAGGTCTGGGCTATTTTATGAGGTATATATTCTTTTTTAGGTCCTAAAGATTCAGCCTTTTGCAGATGCTGAAGGGCTTCATCAAATTTTTCCGTTCTAAGATAAAGATCTCCTAAACGATACCAATTGTCAGCGTTCTCAGGATCTCTTGAGATACTTTCTCTAAATAAATTTTCGATTTCAAGATTTTTCTTTAAATCACCATTGCCATTAGTAAGAAGAATTTTGCCTGCTTTTGTACAAAGTTTGGAGTAGGTAAGAGTTAATT
>JADFOU010000219.1 GCA_022562655.1 candidate division TA06 bacterium | reverse complement strand
ACTGCCAACTGCTACTGTAGTTCGCAACTGCTACTGGATTCAAATTATGGATCTTTTCAAAGAAGAGAAAAAGACGGAGAATGGTTCTCCCCTGGCCTGGCGGATGAGGCCAAAAAGTCTGGAGGAGTTTGTAGGGCAGGAGCACATTCTGGGGAAAGGGAGATTTCTCCGAAGGTCGATCGAAACGGATCGCCTCACCTCCCTCATCCTCTACGGTCCCCCAGGATGTGGGAAGACATCCCTCGCCTATCTCATCACCCAGATCACCCAATCCCATTTTGTCCGTCTCAATGCCACAACGGCCGGCGTAAGAGAGGTCCGGGAGGTATTAGAATCAGCACGGGGACATCGTTTCGATCCCCGAAGGGGAAAGAGAACAGTCCTCTTAATGGATGAAATCAATCACTTGAACAAACTACAGCAGGAGATCCTTCTCAAGGATCTGGAGGAGGGAACCCTCATCCTCATCGGAGCGACGATTTATAACCCCTTCTTCGCCCTCATCCCCGCACTGAACTCCCGCTCCCAGATCTTCGAACTCCATCCTTTAACAGAGGAGGATTTGAAGACCCTTCTCCTGCGTGCCGTGAAGGATCCCGAGAGAGGACTCGGGCAATACCCGATCCAATTGGAAGAGGATGCCCTTCAGCATCTCCTCCGTTATTCCAATGGGGATGCTCGGAAAGCCCTGAATGCCTTGGAGATCGGGGTCCTCTCTACTCCGAGGAAGAACGGCACGATCCATTTCACCCTACAGGTGGCTCGCGAATGTCTCCAGAAAAAGACTCTCCTTTACGACAAGGATGAACACTATGATACCATTTCTGCCTTCATCAAATCCATGCGGGGCTCCGATCCCGATGCCACCCTTTACTGGCTTGCGAAGATGATTGCCTCTGGAGAAGATCCTCGATTCATCGCCAGAAGGATCGCCATCTTCGCTTCTGAGGATGTGGGGAATGCAGATCCTATGGCCATCACAATGGCTGCCAGCGCGATGAAAGTGGTGGAGTTGATCGGAATGCCTGAGGCTCAACTCACCCTGGCTCAGGCTGCTGTTTATGTAGCCACCGCACCCAAGTCCAACGCTGTCACCCGGGGGATCTCAAAAGCCCTGGGGGATGTGGAGAGGGAACGGACCCAACCTGTCCCTTCCCATCTTCAACAGGGGGGATATCCGGGTGCAAAACGGTTGGGAAGGGGGGAAGGATACCAGTATCCCCACAACTCTCCAGAAGGCTATGTAGAACAGACTTATCTCTTAGACAAAAAAGTCTATTATGAACCTACGGACAGGGGCTATGAGAAAAAGATTCGAAAATATCTGGAAACGATAAAAAAATTCCGATCCGTGGGTTCTTTAAATCGTGAGGTGAAGAAATGAACCTTAATATCTACTGGATCATCGCGGCGATCGGGTTAAGCCTCCTCACCCTTCTCTTCCTTCTTTACTTCTGGAATAAGGGGCGAACCCAGTTGAAGAATGCCCGCCTCGAGGTTGAGAAGATCCTCACCGATGCCCGGAAAAGGGCAGGGGAGAAAAAACGGGAATCCGAGCTGGAGGCAAAGGAGAAATGGGTACACGCGAAACTTCAGTTCGAACAGGATACCGAAAAGAGGCGGAGAGAAATCCAGGAGGAGGAGGAGAAGTTTCGACAAAAAGAGTTGAACCTCAACCGAAAAAATGAATACATCACGGAAAAAGGAGAGGAACTCGAGGAAGCGGAACGGTCACTCACAGCCAAAGAGCGGGCAATGAAGACAAAAGAAGAGCATTACACAAGACTGATTGAAGAGGAGAATCAGAAACTCGAACGAATCTCAGGGCTAACTCAGGATCAGGCAAAACAGAAGTTGATGAGCAATCTTGAATCTGAAGCCCGATTAGAATCTCTCCAGATGATCAAGAACATTCGGGATAAGGCGAAGGAGACGGCGGATCGGGAAGCGAAGCGGATCATCATCACCGCCATTCAGCGGTGTGCAGCCGACCATTCGGCAGAGGCCACCATCTCCATCGTCTCCCTTCCCGGTGAGGAGATGAAGGGGAGGATCATCGGGAAGGAAGGACGGAACATCCGGTCCTTCGAGACCCTCACCGGCACGGATGTCATCATTGACGAGACCCCGGATGCCGTGACCCTCTCCAGTTTTGACCCTTTTCGGAGGGAGATCGCCCGCATCGCCCTTGAGAAGTTGATCGCCGACGGTCGAATCCATCCAGCCCGGATTGAGGAGATCGTCAAAAAGACCGAGGTAGAGATGGAACAGTATATCCTCGAGACAGGGGAAGAAACGGTCGTGGATGTCGGCATCCCTGGAATCCATTCTGAACTTTTGAAACTCTTAGGAAGACTGAAATACCGGACGAGTTTCGGTCAGAATGTCCTCATGCATTCCAAAGAGGTGGCCCTCCTTGCAGGGCTTATGGCAGGGGAATTGGGCCTCGACATCCGCATGGCGAAACGAGCCGGGCTCCTCCACGATATCGGGAAAGCGGTGGATCACGCCATGGAGGGAGGTCATGCGGATATCGGTGCTCAACTTGCCGAGCGCTACGGAGAACCTCCCATTGTCATCAACGCCATTGCGGCTCACCATGAAGATGTGGACCCTATCTCTCCTATCGTTCCCTTGATTGATGCCAGTGATGCCATAAGTGGCGCAAGACCCGGTGCAAGAAGGGAGACCTTTGAAGCCTATATTCAGCGCCTGTCTCAACTGGAAGAGATTGCTGACTCCTTCAAGGGAGTGAAAAATTCCTATGCCATTCAGGCAGGGAGAGAAGTCCGAGTCATTGTAGAGCCAGATTCCCTTACCGATACCCAAGCCTCTGACATTGCCGTTCAAGTCGCTAAGAGGATTCAGGATGAACTGAAATATCCCGGTCAGATCAAGGTGACCGTCATCAGGGAGCAGAGGACAGTAGAATACGCTAAGTGAGGAAAACCACAAATCCGGAACCACGAGATTTCACAGATTCTCACAAGATTTTATATTTTTGGTTTCAAAACCTATCTTAATTTTTTAATCAGTGTTAATCTCGTGAATCGAAGATCTCCGTTGCTAACCAGCCAAACCCAAGTGTAGGAGAAATCTTGTGGTTATTACTTTGAATTAAAGTTGAATGAAAGTTCTATTTATTGGTGACATTGTGGCGAGACCGGGGCGGCGGATCGTCGCGGAGAAAGTTTCTCAAATCCGAAAAGAGGAAGGAATCGACTTCGTCATCGCCAATGGGGAGAATGCTGCAGGGGGTCTTGGTCTCACGGAAAAAATCGCAGAGGAACTCTTTACTTCAGGTGTAGACTGCCTCACCGCAGGTGACCATCTTTGGTCCAAGAAGGAGATCATCCCCTATTTAAGCCGGGAGTCGAGGATCCTCCGCCCTGCCAATTTCCCACCAGGAGTCCCGGGTCATGGATCAAAAATCTTTTTCACAGATGGAAAGGAACGGATCGGTGTCCTCTCTCTCCAGGGGAGAATCTTCATCAAGGAACTCGACTGTCCTTTCCGAGCCGCCTCGACCGAGATCGAGCATCTTCGAAAGGAGACCCCGATCATCTTCGTGGACATCCATGCCGAAGCCACCTCAGAGAAGAAGGCCATGGGTTGGTACTTAGATGGAAAGGTCTCCGCCGTCATCGGAACCCACACCCATGTCCAGACCGCCGACGAACGAATCCTCCCCAAAGGTACCGCCTACCTCACCGATGCCGGGATGACCGGTCCCTTTGACTCCGTCATCGGCATGAAAAAGGAGATCGCCATCCAGCGCTTTCTCACCCAGCTCCCCCTTCACTATGATGCCGCTCAGAACGATGTCCGGTTGAATGGTGTCCTCCTGGAGATTGATTCCGACACCGGAAAAGCCCTCTCCATCCGAAGACTCGAATTGAAAGAAGGAAGAAATTCCAAATAACAAATACACCATTCTAAAACCACAAGATTCAACAGATTTCCTCTAGTTTTTTGACAGGATGAACTGGATTGACAGGATCATTTTAAACTATTTCCTATGTGAGATTATGATTCAATAAAATTATCCGGAAATTCTGGAATCATTCTTTTCTGTAATGCTTTTTTGGAATGATGATACATGAGGTTGATTAAATCTTGTTGATCCTGTTAATCCTGTCTAATAAAGATGTCATTGCGAGGGAACCGAAGCAATCTCTCTGTGTTAATCTCGTGAATCGAAGATCTCCGTTGCTAACCAGCCAAACCCAAGTGTAGGAGAAATCTTGTGGTCGGGATTTTCCTTTAAAATCATGTCTGCAAAACTCTTGAACGGCCAAGCCCT
>JADFOU010000218.1:3052-4314 GCA_022562655.1 candidate division TA06 bacterium | reverse complement strand
GAAAACTCCCCTCCTCCCATAGATGGCACACTTTTTGCTTATCTTATATAGAACAGAGGGGCAATTATCGTAATTTCAAGTGTGAGATCCAAAGTTTTCCAATTCAGAAATGCGCAAAACTGGGTCTGAGGGATGTCTTCCTATCTCTCATGCCGGATGGGATAGGGGACGACTACTGCCTTTTCAACCTTACGCTTTCTATCTCTTTCCCTTCTCCTTGCTCAGCCCCCTTTTTCTGCTGACATTGTAGCAGATCAGACTCGGAATTGTCGGGAAATTTCAGATCTGGGAAATAGATTGTGGGGTGGTAACAATTAACTTCTGGACCATTCACATCTCATGAAGAGGGAGGGATTCTCCAAAGTTGTAGGGATGAACCCGTATCTTATTTTGGTCCTCATCCCTCTCTTGCTGGAAAGTGGGTGCCGGAGTGCGACAGAGGCCGATTTAGGTCATCGAAACTTTTTTTATGTGGGGTTGGGTGACCGGTTGGGCTGGATCCAAAAAGGGGAGGAGGTCCTGTGGTATGAAAAGGCCGAGGCAGATGGACTCGAATTCCAATTGGTTGAGATCTGGTTGACAAAGGACTGGGACGATAGCTGGGTCAGCCGGGAGGATCTGCTCAAGATTATCGAAAAAGGCTACATCCCTATCATTGTGCACTACTATTTCGGGGACAGTATATCCGTCGAATATGTCGAGGAACATTTAGAGGAATGGTTTGAAGATATCGATAGATTGGCCTCTCTCATTGACATCAATCAAGAGGTTTGGATCGTATTGGAGCCGGAATTTAATGATGACCCACCTTCAGGGGAAACATCAATCTTAGAATGGGAAGGGTGGAACGACGTAGTGATACGTGCTGTTGAAAGAATTCGGCAAGTCGCCCCTAAAAGCAAGATCGGTATTTGTGCAGGAGATTTCGGTGACGAGAATCTCGAACTCTGTTTGAGTAGGGCATCAGTCACTCTTGATTTCCTCTCATTTCAGGAGATGAGGGCATCCACCTCCCTTGAATCTTCCTCCCCCGATTACCTCGAAGTTGCTGATTCAGCCATTCGATTTTCAAATTACTTAAAGAATGCTTTCCATAAGCCCATCCTTATAGCCTATTTTGCCATATCCTCATATTCCAACGGTCACCCGAGGGGATGGGAAGAAGAACAGTCGAGGGTAATTGGAGGAATTTTGGATAGAACTCCAGAGCTCCTATCGAATGGAGTTTTTGGCTTGGTATATTTTGAATACTATGAAGACCC
>JADFOU010000218.1:0-3042 GCA_022562655.1 candidate division TA06 bacterium | reverse complement strand
CCATCGCCTGGAACCCACCGGTTTCTTCGATGAGGCAGAAAAATATTTTGGACTCATCGACAAGGACGGTGAGCCTAAATTGGGCTGGACTGTTTGGAAGGAAATGACTCAACAAATCACTGCGGGAGACTCGGGTATAGCTAATCTGTCTTATTCGGTGAGTCCGAAACCCCAGTAGTCGAGGGTACTTTTAGAATTCCAAAGGGTTGATTTCCAAAGAGCCTCATACTCAAAGAAAGGTCTAATGATGTTTCATGAGAGTGATTTGAAGAAGATCAGAAGTGGAGTTGATATCGTAGAGGGTCAACTGGGGGGGTTGATCGCGGGTAAGTCGTATTTGATCTACGGAGAACCAGGAACGGGAAAGACGATGTTTGGTCTCCAATACCTCAATGAGGGTCTTCTCCAAGGAGAACGATGTGGACTTGTTACCCAGGAGAATCCAGAGGACCTTTTGACCATGGGAAGACACATCGGTTTTGATTGGAACGAACATTTGGCTTCCGGACGACTGATTATCTTCAGATACCTTCCCAACTTTACCCCTCACTTTTCCAAGTCGTTCGACCTTCCAGAAATATTCAATGAGCTTCAACACCTTTCTGCAGGAGCGAAAGTTCATCGATTGGTCTTTGACCCCATAACCCCGATAGTCGACTGTGTTAATAGATTAAACTACACGAAGATATTTTCAGAACTCTTCTCACTCTTGGAGGAGATGGAATCTACAACTCTGCTTACCTTAGATGAAATTTCAGGCGTCAATAGTTCCATGTACTTAAGAACTCTTATCAGCCTCTCTTTTGGGGTCTTCCATTTGAGAATCTCTTCAGACCTGAAGAGGAAAATGTTCTTTCAGAAGATGAAATATCAGTCTGAGTTGCTTCAGACGGCCACCTACACCATTGAACCTCAGAAGGGGATCGTCTCCATCGCTCCAGAAGAGAAAAAATCCGAGGGATATGAAACGATAAAGAAGAAAAAGATTCTTGTCGCCGACAACGATCGGAAGACATGCGATGACATCGAGAAGATATTGGGAGACAAATACGCTCTCACGATTGTACATGATGGAGTCGAAGCCATCACCAAGATGGTAAACAACCCCCTGGACTTGATCATATTGGATACTACCCTGCCCAAGATAGATGGATTTGATCTTTGTAGAAGGTTTAGATCTCAAGGAATTCATGCACCCGTCTTATTTATCTCAAGAGAGAGGAGAAGAATTTCTGATAAGATCAAAGGGTTCAATCTGGGGGCTGACGGATATACGTTGAAGCCCTTGAACCTTTTTGAGTTCGAACTGAGGGTGCAGGCAATCCTCCGACGAGGAAGGGATCTGAATCAAGGGACTCTGCCCTCCACGGAAGGATATTTTGAGGAGTTTTCTCAATCCCCGAGGAGAAGCTCCTCTCAAAAGAGATTCAGTACATCTCTTTCCAAAGTTGCTTTTAAGAAAAGAGTGAGGAAGGAGATTGAGAGGTCTCCCTCCAATTTTTTCACCCTTGTTGATTTTGAATTCAATGGGTTGGACGGGAAAGAGGGGAAAAAATTGGTCCAAATCTGTAAGCGGATTCTCGTTTCCGAGGTGAGAGAGGACGATTTTGTCGGAAATCTTGGGAATGGCAATGTCTGTATCTTCCTCAGAGGAGCCAGCAGCGAATCTTCTTCCATCTTTATCAAAAGGGTAAAAAGAAAGATGCGGAAAGAAGCAAGAGAGAAACTGGCTGGGTTATGCTCCTCTTTTAAAGTGAAAACCCTCTCAGCCACTTTTCCCATAGATGGAAAGGATGCGGAGACGATACTGGAGATGACCTTCGGAAAACATTCAAGTAAATCTTAGCAGTGTTACCAGTACCCATGAGATTCGAGATCCTGACTCGCCTGGTGCTATCCTCCTTGTGGTTCTCCCCTATTTGGTCAGCAGTTTCCAGTAGTTGTGGTGAGATGGATGAGCAGATTGCTAGATCCGTACCAAAAATTAAATTATGGGGATACCATCATAACGACTCCGAAGATTTCCTTCATCGATACAGTCGCCTGTCGGGAAATTTCCGATTAATTAAAGATATTTCCGTAGAAGCCAACTCTATCCATCATTGGGTTTCACAGGAGGGCGATCAATTTACAGGAAGTGGGGTGGGTTTCCTTGTAGGAGATACCCTCGGTTCGGGATGGGTAGGTAAATTTGGATTGGGATTAACAGACTATGATAAGATTGGGACAAATCTCTCCTATCTCGCATCTCTGGAAATCGAACCCACGCAGACAAGTCACCTCACCCTGCGTTACGAGCACGACAATGTCGTGTATAAGGTGAATAGTCTTAAAGCTCTGAAGGAAGGTATAGACTTTGACGAGTTTGTGCCTTCTTTCTATCAGTGGATTGCAGATAGATGGTCTTTCTGGGGGCGGTTGAATATTGCACGTTATTCTGATCATAACCTGAAGACCTCCCTTGAAGCCTCCTTGACCTATTTGATGAGAACCGAACCGGCATACAGTCTCACCTATGCTTTTGGTTATCTGGACTATAAGGAGAGATCGGACCTCTACTGGGATCCTACCGACCTTCTCAGTCACTACCTGATTTTTGGGATGGAGGAGAGTTTTAAGGATCTACTCTCTATCTACTTGAGGAGTAGTATTGGGTTTTCTCCCTCTGAGAAGAGAGCCAATTCCGGTCTTTTGATCCGTCTCACATTGCATAAATTCCCTCGCTGGGGACTGGGGGTGACTGGAGATTTTCTGAGAGATGGAGGTCGAGGTGAAAACTACTCCTATGCCACTTCTTCTATCAACATAATCTATCTGCCTTAAAGGGTGAAAGAAGATGGACGCAAAATACTCCCAGTGTTTCTCCATTCTTATCATCGTCCTTCTGGCTGCTTCTCTGGTAGTCTATTTCTCCATCGCCATATCGTAGTTTGGGCTACTCCTAGTGTAGCACTCAGTTTCTTAAGCCCAATCTCGGCAGGGAGCAACTCGTCGATAGTCTTCCCATGCAATTTCTCCAGCAGGAGCATCGTCGTGGTCTTT
>JADFOU010000217.1 GCA_022562655.1 candidate division TA06 bacterium | reverse complement strand
CGGCCCGGCAGGGGTTGGGTATTTTCCTTTCCATGACGGGGGCGATCGGGATCCTGATCCGTGGTGACCCTGCTGTCTTGCTTTCCCTGCAATTCAATGTTGGCGACCTTTGGGCGTTGGCCTCCCTGCCGGTTTGGGCTCTGTACACGGTGTTGCTGAAACGCCGCCCGAGTGAATTGGATGGCTTTGCAACCCTTACGGTGATGGCGGGGGTTGCTGTGGTGTTCATGGCGCCGGGCTTTTTTTGGGAGTTGAATCGCGGTTCCCGGACGGAGATTAATGCCGCGAATCTCGCCACTATTTTTTACGTGGGGCTGTTCGCCTCCGTGGTCGCTTTTGCCGCGTGGAACAGCGCGGTGCCTCGGGTGGGCCCCAACAAAGCCGGTGTGTTTTCCCATCTGCTGCCGGCCTTCACCATCGCGTTGGCCGTCCTGTTTCTGGGGGAGCGGCTGCAGCTTTTTCATTTTGCGGGAATTGCCCTGATTGCATTTGGAATTTTTCTCACGACAGTAACCGACAAAATTCGACAGGCGCCTTAGCCAAAAGAATTTTAAAGGAGGTGACGAACGCCTTCCGGCTCAAGTCCGGGAGCCGAAAGGGGTCGCAACAAAGGGAAAAGCTGACGGGTTTATGGTCCGGCTCGGTATGCGTTGCCGATCAGCCCCAGGTTTTGGGTTAATTCAGCCGTTTTTCAGGAATTGCGATGTAAAACAGGGGGGAGGGTTCTAATTTCATGGCACGCCCGGGCAAACTGGCGTCGAAATGGAAAAACCGCCCTTTTTTTGAGAAGAGTCTCGTCCGAAATATTGCACGAAGTACGAAGCAAGAAGCAAGAAGAATCCGGGGTCGAGTTCTCTTGGAATTGAGGGATGGAGTTCCCCAGGAAGAGATAAGAGAGAGGCTAAAACGGGTCTTTGGAATCGCCTATTTTGCTTTCGCCTACAAAATCCCCCTCAATCCCCCTTTACTGAAGGGGGAGAAAGGGGGATTGGAGAGTCTCAAGGAGGAAATCCTGAATAAGGTCGAGGGGATGACATTCCCCTCCTTTGGGGTCATCACTCGGAGAAGCAATAAGAACTTCCCCCACACCTCTCAGGAGGTGAACGAGATCGTGGGAAGGGTAGTTCAGGAACGGACAAAGGCAAAGGTGGATCTGGATCACCCTCATCTCCCCATTCATATTGAGATCTTGGAGAAGGAAGCCCTTTTCTATTTTGAAAAGATTTCGGGCCCTGGAGGTCTGCCCGTAGGGGTGAGTGGGAAAGTGGCCTGCCTCCTCTCCGGTGGGATTGACTCTCCCGTTTCCGCTTATCAGATGTTGAAACGGGGTTGTGAGATCCTCTTTATCCACTTCCACTCCGCCCCCTTCACCTCCACCGCCTCGCAAGAGAAAGTGAAGGAGGTGGTGGAGATTCTGACCCCGTATCAGTTTACCTCTCACGTTTATTTCATCCCCTTTGCCGAACTTCAACAAGAGATCACCACCCAGACGCCCGCCCCTTACAGGGTCATCCTCTATCGGAGATTTATGGTGAGAATCGCAGAGGTTCTTGCGAGGCAGGAAGGAGCCCTGGCTCTGGTGACGGGTGACGCCATAGGACAGGTCGCCTCGCAAACCCTCCCCAACCTTTCGACAATCCAATCTGCTGCCAATCTCCCCATCCTTCGCCCTCTCATCGGGATGGACAAACAGGAGATCATTCGTCTCGCCCAAAAGATCGGAACCTATGAAACTTCCATCCAGCCCCATGAGGACTGCTGCAGTTATCTGATGCCCCGGGAGCCCGTCACCCACTCCACCCCGAAGGAACTCTTGAGGATTGAGGAAGCGATGGATGTGAAAGGATGGGTTTCCAAGATTCTCTCCCAAGTCTCCTCCCAAGTATTCCACTTCCCAACCTCCTAACCACCAAGGGTATTGGCGATTCGTTAAAGGATTAAACCTGTCCTGACGACAGGCCAGGATTCAACCCTGCAAAAAATTATGGACAAATCTGGAGAGAGAGGTATAATGGGGTAAGGAGGAATGAAAATGTTCAGTCAAGCAAAAAATAGTTTCAAATCAGATCCCTCTCTCCAGGTCTGCTTTAGACGGATTGGGTTTGTAGGGTTAATCGGAATCCTTGGCCCTTCACTCGTATGGGCCCAGGCCACTCCGGTGGTCGCCCCTTAAGCAAACAGATCGAAGACTTGACGGATGAGCTGAGCTTTCTCTTTTGGCAACTGGGATTGACTGTTGAAAGTGAAGGGTCACTAATCGAGGGGGTGAAGAAATGAAGCGAATCTTACTCGCAGGTCTCTTGGGAGCTCTGGTTGTTTTCACCTGGGGCATGCTCTCCTGGCTGGTCTTGCCCTGGCACGATGTCACACTCCACCAGCTGCCTATCGCAGAACCCATGCTGGATGTTATGCGGACCAATCTCCCTAGCTCAGGCGTCTATGCCTTCCCCGGTCATCCGGAGAATGGATCCAGTGAAGAGATGGCAGAATGGAGGGAAAAGTATCAGCGAGGACCGGTCGGACTTCTATTCTACTCTCCTCAGGGAAAAGATCCCATGAGTCCGGTTCCCTACATGATTGGACTCTTGCTCAATTTTGTGACCGCAACTCTGGCGGCTTATCTCCTTTCCCTGACCCTTGCCAGGACGGTCCACTATCGCCAGCGCGTCATCTTTGTAGCTCGCCTAGGGGTCTTTGCGGCCCTCGTCTCCCATATTGCATTATGGAATTGGATGTTCCTTCCCGTGGCTTATACCATCGTCATGGCTCTTGATCTCATCGTGGGTTGGGTTCTGGCAGGATTGGTGATTGCGTGGAGGATAAAACCTGTAAGTCATTAGGAAATAGGGAGTTGATAGAATTTTTAGTCGTTAGAAAAGAAGGGGAGTTCTGATCAAGATGATCAACTCCCTTTTAAGCTATTTATATTAATTGAGTAAACCCATGAACACCTTTATCAAAGCGAATGACTTCATTAAAGAAAATATAAAAAAGGTCTTGACAAAGTCTTTTTAAAAGTCTATATTTAGTATTAAATAAGAGTTCTTAAATAGACCTGAAATTGAGGAGGAATTCAAAATGGCTATTGAAGTGATCTCGATCAGTGAGGCGAAGCGAACCCTCAACAGCCTTGTCAAAGAAGTAGAGACGGAAGGGGGAGCCTATTATATCGCAAGAAATAGTCGGGGCTCGGCAGTCCTGGTCGGAATGAAAGAATACCAGGCTCTTCTGGATCGACTTGAGGAGTTAGAAGACATCTGTGACATGCTAAAAGCTCAGCAGGAGCCAAGCCGACCCTTTGAGGAATACCTGAAAGAGAGAGAGGAAAAGCGATAGGTGTACCAACTTCTCATCCGGCCTCGGGCTGAGCGAGATCTGAATCGTCTCTCAGAAACGGAAGGGTCCCGATTGATTGAGGTGATCCAGGCATTAAAGGAGAATCCCCGTCCATCCCTCTCCAAGAAGTTGATGGAAGATATACATCGAGTCAGGGTTGGAAGATTCAGAATTATTTATATCATTGACGACAAAAACAAAACAGTTGATATAGGCAAAATCGATCGCCGCAAGGAGAGGACTTATAAAAGACTCTCCAATCT
The DNA here is from genome assembly GCA_022562655.1 of candidate division TA06 bacterium. Lineage (GTDB taxonomy): Bacteria > Hydrothermota > DG-26 > E44-bin18 > JADFOU01 > JADFOU01. The sequence continues at coordinate 716 of JADFOU010000217.1, read as the reverse complement.
CTTTAAGTGAAAGATTGAAGATTCAGTAGGCAGTAGCAGGATAAGAGAAGAGAGGGCAGAGGAGGTATGCAAAGAGGCCCAGAAATTGGGCCTTTTGTCATTTTTTATTGACATCAGAATAGGAAGTGGATATACTCCTTCCAACAAACTATAAAGAAAGAGGTGAAGACTTGAAACGTGGATCTCCAAAAACTTCAAAGAATCTGGTGAGGACAGGGAAGCAAGCCATTATTTCTGCCCGACAGATCGAGCAATCCATATTACTCTACCGAGGACAAAAAGTCGTGATGGATACCGATTTAGCGGCACTCTATGGCGTTGAGACACGGGTCCTTATCCAGGCAGCCCAGCGGAACATCAATCGTTTTCCTGCGGATTTTATGACCCAGCTTACCCGGAAGGATTTCGACCTCTTGAGATCACAAACTGTGACCTCAAGACAGTGGGGCGGAAGACGTTCTCCTCCTTACGCATTTACAGAGCAGGGGATTTCCATGCTCTCCAGTGTCCTGAAAAGCCCGAGGGCAATCAAGGTGAGCATCGAAATCATGCGAACTTATGTCCGATTACGGAATATGATCGCCTCCAATGCGTTGATGTCGCGAAACCTCGAAACAATGGAAAAGAGGTACGATTCTCAGTTTAAGAAAGTCTTCAAAACCATCCAAAAATTAAAGGTACCGCGCAAAACAAAACGCCGCGTCATCGGCTTTCGC
>JADFOU010000216.1 GCA_022562655.1 candidate division TA06 bacterium | reverse complement strand
TCATCGGAGGTCAATTTGACATTAAGTCTCGCCAATTCTGAGAATCGGCCGCCGCTGTCGTTCCATAGGACCGTGATGATGGAGTCCTTGTGGTTGGCGGTTGCCAAGTCCAGAAAGCCATCGTTGTTAACATCAGCCATGGTGGCTCCAGTCGACCACTTAAACTTATAAAGCACTCCAGCTTCCTCCGATATATCTTTGAATTTCAGCGCTCCTTGGTTCAGGTAGAGCCTGTTCTTTTGAAGATTGCCTACCAAATAGAGATCGGGAAGACCATCATTATTAACGTCACCAATGGCCACCCCTCCCCCATTGTAAAAATATTCATACTCAAGAATGTTCAGCTGCTCGTTTTCGATGAGGTCGTTCCTGAAATATACATTAGTATGTGCGGGGCTGAGCAAGGTGAATAATTTCTGCTTCTTTGTGGTGATCTTGTCTTCAGTTGTTTCTCGCTGACATGCTATAAGCAAAATAGGAAGAATTACTAGGGCTATATATTGAGGCCTGAACTTCATAATTGAAGAGGATAGGTTTGTACAAATCTAACTGAATTGAGCTCAAAAAAAGATAAAAAAAGGCGGATACCGTAAAGGATCCGCCTTTATATCAAACTCAATTGCTAATTAATTTGAAATAGCAATCGTAGTGGTTTTAAGTACGCTACCTTGTTGGTCAATGAACCGAACAAAGTAAATGCCATTTGTCATATGACTGATATTAATGCTTCTAAGTTCTCCTGAATTTACTTTATAAGCGTTCACCTTTGCTCCAAGGATATTATAAACATCTACTATATCCAAACCCTTATGATCTGAGAATAGGTTTAAATGTGTAGTAGCTGGAGAAGGAAATACCACGAATTTAGGTCCGCTTTTAACCGGAATTTTACTTGAGACTATTTCAAGCTCACCAACACTGAAAGTAATGGTGTCATGAACAGCGGGACTTCCAACTTGATAGACGATCACTTTTACATCGCCATATTCATCAGAAGTATCTGTTGCAAAGTATCCTTTTATCTCCAGGGTGGAATCGGCAGGAATAGTAAGCTGCATAGATTTACCGGTTGCGTCGAGGCATGAGTCTTTACAGATATTTGCGCTCCATCCAACCGGTAATTCATCACCCACCCTTTCAACCATAATATCCTGACTTGTAGAAGACAGGTTATATATGAAGGTGCTGGTGGTAGCTGAGTCAGACGTGTTGGCAACATTCAGATTGCCCCAATTGATAATGAAGTTGCTGCCGGCCCTGGTATAATACCAGGCACTAACCTGGGTAGCTGGATCGTTGATATCAAATACCCTCAAATGAGTAACCCCTGAGCCTCCTCCTGTGCCGTCATTATAAAAATGTGCATCTAAAAAAATGATAGGTAATTGATTCATTTTAGTAACTTCAATAATATTAAATACTTAGCTAATTTCAAGGGGCGTGGTATGGTTTTTGATAAGAGTAAGGGTAGAGCGAAGAAAGGATTTCTAGTAAACTCACAAAACAAGATTACGAGAAACGAATGGAGGAAGTCATGATGAACAATAAAGGGTATTTGGAGAACATCCGGACAGTCGCCAGAAATGGACACCCAGAGGGGTCGCAAGTGGTTGGATCGGACTTCTCCTTACTCTTAGCCCTTTCCAAAAAAGATTCCTATGAGGTAACCTGCCTCAACTTTAAGAAGAAGTATGGGATGGAATATAGTGACTTCGTCAGGATGGTTGAGAGAAAGAAGAACCAGGGGGAGTTTGATATCAGCTACTTCGAAATGAGAGATGACCAGATGGACTGGGAATTCGCTGAGGCTGCCAGACGCTGGTGGAAGGTGAAGATCGAAAAGACAGCCACGATCTTCTGATTGGCCGAGGGACCTTCTTTTCTCACCAAACCCTTACCATAGAGGTTCTATGGTAAGGGTTTTCTTCCTCCCTCTCTTTTTTATAAACTTCCTCAGCCCCGTCTGAAATAAAATTTCACCCTCGTAGTGTATTTTCTTCTGATAGAAGGCTGAGTCGAGGGCCGAAAACCAGGTAATATTGACCTTGAGTTCATTTGCATGACATCTTTCTGTAAGTAACCGAGAGAAAAAAGCGGGGTCAACATTTTGAAACAGCTGTATCTAAGAAATACTGGATCAATTTGCCCTTTTGTGGAAAGGTCTGTACTCAAATTTCCCCAGAATGGATTAACTTCTAAACTCTGAAATATAATAACTTATACTATATTTCCTCACTACGAGGATTTAGGTGGGGCAAAAGGAAACAGAAAACTCCTCCCAAACCCAGCTTCAGCTTATTCCCAAATTCTTCATAACTTATTATAATACTTATACTTAGTATCATCCACCGCGTGATGGCACAGTAATTGCTGATAAATATCAAATGAGATTGGCTATACGATAAAACCCCGAGTACCATTTTTGGGGACAACAAGACCTGGGAGGAGATATGCAGTTTAAAGAGAGGTTAGAGGATATGATCCAGAGGGTCGCAAGAATGGGATACCCTGAAGAAATCGAAGAGATAGGAGTGGATTTCTCCCTCTTCTTAGCCCATTCGAAAAAGGATAGTTATGAGTTTGCCTGCCTCAATTTTGAGAAGAAATATGAGATGAATTATTCAGATTTTGTCCAGAAGATCGAGGAGAAAAAACAGAATGGGGGATTCGATTTGGATGAAATCGAAGCGAAGGATGATCAGATGGACTGGGAGTTCGCTGAGGCGGCAAAGCTCTGGTGGATCGAGAAGATTGAGAAGATCACCGCAAGATTTTGATCGTCCAATAAACCGTCACTTCCTACGAAACCCTTACCATAGAGGTTCTATGGTAAGGGTTTTTGCTTGACAGTCCCTCGAAAGATGCTATTATCAGGTCGAGATTTGTCACAGATTCTCGTGTCCGATGACGAATAAGAAGAAGATACAAGTTGGAGTGATTGGGGTGGGTTATCTGGGGGAGCATCATGCTCGGGTCTATTCAACCCTGCCGGATGCTCAACTGGTTGGAGTGAGTGACACGAACCTGGAGCATGGGAAGGAGATAGCAAAGCGTTATCATACGACCTTCTATCCCAATTATAAACACCTTCTCGAACGGGTGGAAGCGATCTCAGTCGCTGTCCCCACCTATTTCCACTTCAAGATTTCCCAGGAAGCCCTCCAGAGGAACACCCATCTCCTCGTGGAAAAACCGATTTCAAAAACGGTGGAAGAGGCGGATCATCTGGTCCGACTGGCAAGGAAAAAGTCCCTGAAGATCCATGTAGGTCATATAGAAAGGTTCAACCCTGCTCTTTTAACTGTAAAAGACGAGATCCAGACCCCTCTCTTTATCGAATCCCACCGCCTCCAACAGTACAATTCCCGGGGAACGGATGTTGCGGTGGTACTGGATCTGATGACCCACGATTTAGATATCGTCCTGCACTATATAAAAAGCCCTATTCGGAGGATCGACGCCCTTGGAATCCCTGTTCTCACGGAGACAGAAGATCTCGCCAATGCCCGATTAGAATTTGAGAATGGATCCGTCGCCAACCTCAATGCCTCCAGAGTCTCAAAAAAGTCCCTACGAAAAATCCGTTTCTACCAGAAGAATACCTACATCACAGTGGATACACTGAATCATAAAACAGAAGTTTATCGGAAGAAGGACGGGAGAGATGGACCCTCTATTGAGCGGAGTGACCCTCCAATTCGCCAAGAGGAACCCCTCCTATTGGAGCTGAAAAGTTTTCTCCAATCTATCCAGGGAGTGTCTACAGAACTCACGACGGGTGAGGAGGGAAAAGCCGGACTGGAAATTGCCCATCAGATCCTCGATATGATCCGTGAGAAGAAAGAGAGAATGATCCTCAGCAAATAGGAGATCAAAATCAACCCCCTTTCCAATCTCCAAGAACGGCTCCCTACATAACGACGGACCCCCTACTCAAATTGATGGCAGAACCCAGAATTTTATTCGTTGCGGGTGAACCTTCTGGCGACCTTCATGCCTCCTTTCTCATCCGGGAATTGAAACGCCTCCACCCCGGGATTAAGACCTTTGGGATGGGAGGAGCCCGCATGAAAGAGGAAGGCGTAGAGATTCTCCAAAGAATTGAAGACCTTGCCGTTGTCGGGTTGTGGGAAGTCGTATATCGTCTTCCAAAAATCCGAAAGGCCCTTTCTACCCTTTGTCGAGCCCTCAAGGAGAGGAAACCAGATCTCCTCCTCTTAATCGATTATCCAGGCTTCAACCTTCGCCTCGCTCGCCAATACCGCGGTGATCGCCGACTCGACGGACGTGACGCTCGACTTCTCCGCGCTCCACCTTCCCCA
>JADFOU010000215.1 GCA_022562655.1 candidate division TA06 bacterium | reverse complement strand
TACTAATTGTGGTGACATCGACTTGATATTCTACTGTGTCTGCACACCTCAGTTTCGAACCAATGCCTATCGGGAGCTCAAGTAATTTTGGAATTCGGGGTCAAACCTTAAAAATTAAAAATTGATACTTGGAATTACTATTGGGTTGATTTGCTCAACCTTGGATAGTTGATCGTCTCGCTCTCACGAGTGTAATAGATAGTCCTCTGTCCAGAAAGTTGGGAATCCAATTTGGGACGCTCTTTATCAACGATAGTAGGGCTTGCTTGAATCTAAACTACATATGTTGGAAGCTAGAAATTACGCTACGAAGAGACAAGTCATTGAGAAAGCTCATAGCCGATATTATTGAAAATTGAATTTTTAAGGTTTGACCCCATAAACCATAAGAGACAATACCCCATTCTTAAACCTCTGTCAACTTCTTCCCCTCCAAGATCTCATTCCTCAACAAGGAAGTGGAACTGATCTCTTCAAATCTGAGATCTCCAATAAAAATTGAATTGACAATAAGAAAGGAAAATGATAGCGTAGAAATTCACCCTTATCATTTTGAAAGGAGGAGGGTGACCATAAATCTTTCTGCACTTTCTTGAAATCCGTAAAATCCGCTGATCTAAAAGGAGGAGTAAGACACCATGGAAGAAAAAGAACTATTATCCTATCATTTGGGCTGTTCCACCCAGCACAAACCCTTTGCTTTGCCCGGAGCCAAACCCCACTACGCCCGGGACAGGGTCATTGATGTCGATCATATCAAACTCGATCTCTCCTTTGACATCCCGAAAAAATGCATCTACGGGAAAGCCTCCCTCACTTTTTCCCCCATTAATGGAGGAACCAAGGTGGTGGAGTTTGATAGTGTGGAGTTGAAAATTCAGTCCGTTCGATCCAATGGAAAAAAAATCCCCTTTGACGTAACCGATGAGAAACTCCGGGTTCGATTTCCAAAACCCCTCCCCACACAGAAGAAAACTACGGTCACGATTAAGTATGAGGGAAGCCCCAGAAGGGGTCTCTACTTCGTCGGACCTGATAAAGCCTACCCCAAAAAACCCATCCAGATCTGGAGTCAGGGGGAAGATGAGGACAACCGCCACTGGTTCCCCTGTTATGACTATCCCAATGACAAGGCGACGAGCGAGGTGATTGTCACCGTCCCCCAAAAATACTTCGCCCTCTCCAATGGAAAACACCTTCGGACAACCCACAATCGCAAGGAGAAGACGAAAACCTATCATTACCGCCAGACGATCCCCCATGTCTCCTATCTCATCACCCTTGTCATCGGGGAGTTTGTGGAGGTGAAGGACTCTTTCGATGGAATCCCTGTTCTCTATTATGTCCATCCCAAGAGAACGGAAGAAGCCCGGCGATCCTTTGGGAATACACCCAAAATGTTAAAGTTCTTCTCCGAGAAGATCGGGGTGAACTATCCCTATGAGCGGTATTCTCAGATCTGCGTCAGTGACTTCATCTTCGGGGGGATGGAGAACACCACCGCTACCACCCAGACCGAACTCACCCTCCACGACAAAAGGGCACATCTGGACTTCACGAGTGACCCCTTGGTCGCCCATGAATTGGCCCACCAGTGGTGGGGGGACCTCCTCACCTGCAAGGACTGGTCCCACGGCTGGCTGAATGAAGGGTTTGCCACCTATTTCGAAGCCCTCTGGAAGGAGCATCACTTGGGAAAGGATGAATTTCTCTATGGCCTCTACCAGGAAGCCCAGAACTACTTTAAGGAAGATCGGGAGCGGTATCGAAGATCCATCGTTACCAAGGTCTATCACCAACCTATGGATCTATTCGACACCCACCTCTATGAGAAAGGCGCCCTCGTCCTCCACATGCTTCGCTACTACTTAGGAGATGATCTCTTCTTCAAAGCCCTCCACCACTATTGTGTCCAGCACCGGGGTGAAAGTGTCGAGACCTCTGACCTGATGAAAGCCATTGAAGAGACGACCGGGAAAAATGTAGAGGGGTTCTTCGACCAGTGGATCTTCAAGGGGGGACATCCCGACTTCAAAGTCCAATTTGAATGGGATGAGGAGATGAAGTCTGCCAAACTCAATGTCCAACAGAAACAGACTGTAGATGAAACCACCCCTCTGTTCCAGATGCATTTAGAGGTTGAATTTACCACCTCAAAAGGAAAAACGACCCATCGGATCCATATTCAAGAGAAAGAGCAGGTCTTCTACTTTCCTCTCTCCGAGAAACCCCGAATGGTCCGTTTTGACAAAGGAAACTGGATTCTCAAAACCCTCGACTTCCCACGTCCCAAAGATTTTCTTCTTTATCAATTAAAGAAAGATGATGACCCCATGGGACGGATTGAAGCAGCTCAAGCCCTGGCGAAGATGGGGAATCCGGAGATCGTAGAGAGATTGAAGGAAGCCCTCCTCACCGAGAAATTCTGGGGTGTCCAGGGGGAAATCGCCCAGGCCTTAGGAACCATTCACTCTCAAGCCTCTCTCCAAGCCCTCCTCAAAGGACTCAAGGTGAAACATCCCAAGGCGAGGCGGAGGGTGGTTAGGGCTCTGGGTGAGTTCAGAAGAGATGAAGAAGCTGCAAAAGCCCTTCTCCCGATCCTCAAAAAAGATCCAAGTTACTTCGTCGAGGGAGAAGCCGCCCTCTCCCTTGGAAAGAACCGTTCCCGAAAGGCATTTCAAGCCCTGAAGGATGGACTTAAAAAGGAATCCTGGAATGAGACCATTCGCATCCAGGTCTTTGCCGGGTTAGGAGAGCTCAAAGACGAGAGAGCCATTGGGATCGCCAAAGAATGGTCTACCTATGGCAATCCTCCCCTTGCCCGTTTGGGTGGCATCTCTTGCTTGGGAAGATTGGGAGATCACTTTCCTCAGCGCAAAAATGAAATTCTCGACCATCTTATTCCCCTTCTTCACGATCCCGACTTCCGGCCGAGACTCGCCGCTGTCGGAGCCCTGGGAGTGTTGAAGGATGAGAAAGCCATCCCCCATTTAGAGCAAGTCATTGGGAGGGAATTGGACGGGAGGATGAAGCGGCGGGCCCGGGAAGTGATCCAGAAGATCCGGGAAGGGAAGGACAAAGGGGATGAGGTGAAGAAGCTCCGGGAGGACTTTGACAAACTCCGGGAGGAGAACCGCCAACTCCGTGACCGTCTGGACCGAATTGAAGCCAAGAAGAAATAATCCTGATCAATTATTAGTTGTCCGTTTTCAGATTTTAGACAGTCTAAAAATAAACAACAGAAGACTGTCAACTGAAATGAGGAGGGAAGAGATGAGAAACGTCCTTTCTATGAGGTATATTCCCCTACCTACTCTCTACTACCTACTATTTACTCTCTTTTTCGGTGTTCCGGAAATCGGGGCTCAAACGGAATGGGTTGCCCGGTATAATGGACTGGGAAACGGTATTGATGAGGCTCATGCTCTTACCGTGGACAACCAGGTCAACATCTATGTCACAGGAGGAAGTAATCAGGGAGGAATAGACCTTGATTATTCCACGATCAAGTATGATGGTGCAACAGGAGATACTCTATGGGTTAAGAGCTTTAACGGACCGGGGAATGGTCTTGATGAGTCTCGTGCTCTTGCTGTGGATACTTCCGGCAATGTCTATGTCACGGGATGGAGTGATAGTGATACCTCAATTATCGAAAATCTGGACTTTGTCACCATCAAATACTCCAGCATTGGGGATACGGTCTGGGTGAGGAGATATAATGGACCGGGTAATGGCTCGGATCGTGCAAGTGCCCTGGACGTGGACGACTCCGGCAATGTCTATGTCACGGGATGGAGTACTGGCATTGGAACTGATTTTGACTATGCCACCATTAAATACTCTAGCATCGGGGATACGATCTGGACAAGGAGATATGATGTGACAGTAGATCTCTCGAATGCTCTTTCGGTAGACGATTCTGGCAATGTGTACGTCACAGGCAATGTTGCCACAATTAAATACTCTAACATCGGAAGTACCGTCTGGGTCAGGGGGTATGCTGGAAATGATCTCGATATAGATGATTTCGGAAATGTCTATATCACCGGAACGTCTGGCACCATCAAGTTCAATAGCATTGGGGATACGATCTGGGCAAGGGGGTTTACAGGAAATGCCATAACTGTGGATGGTTTAGGCAATGTCTATGTCACGGGAATGAGTGGTAATGACTATGTTACGATAAAATACACAAGCATTGGGAATCCACTGTGGGTGAGGAGGTATAATGGACCTGGAAATAACTTTGACCAGGCTAATGCCCTCGCCTTGGACGCTTTTGGCAATGTCTATGTCACAGGAATGAGTCTGGGGAGCAGTACAAGCTCGGACTA
>JADFOU010000214.1 GCA_022562655.1 candidate division TA06 bacterium | reverse complement strand
ACATTTAACCAATTGCCATTTAACAAATAATCGGTTTTTTAGTGCCACCGCTCCGAATCTGGTACAACAAAGGACCCATTGAGCATCGCAGCATACGCCACAGCGTCCCCTAAGGCATTAAAGAACTCTTCTCCATCCAGGGGGCGAACCAGGTAGTAGAAGATCCCCGCAGTTCGAATCCGCTTCTCCTGTGGAAAAGGTCTCTGAGTGGTGATTCCTATGATGGGAACCTTTGGGAGATTTTTGTGGATCATGCTGATGGCTCGAACCGGATCGAGTCCATTCAGATCCAGATCAACAATTACCGTGGTGTAGCGATCAAAAGGGATCGCCATGAGGCTGAATTCTGACGCATCACTCACTTCAACCTCCAGCCCAAAGGCGTTTGTAAGCATCTGGAGTTCCTCTCTCGACGTTGGGTCTTTTCCGACCACTAAAACTCTCCGTTCCATCTTATCCTCCTTTTTGGAAGTCATTGTTTAAATTGATCGAATTCTCATATAACGTTTTGGACATTGTACCCGTTACTGGTTTTTCAATAAGGTGATCTTTTCAGTAAAACTCTTCCCAAATCCAAGGGTTAGGCGAGTAAAATACACTCCGCTTCCGATTCGGGACCCTTCATCATTCCTTCCATCCCAGAAGATTTCGTATTGACCGGGCTCCTGCCTTTTGTCCACCAGAACTCGAAGGGGTCTGCCGGTTATATCGTAAATGGTTAAGCGGACAAAATCCGGCTCGGACAACCCATATTGAATGGTTGTCTTCAGAGTGAAGGGGTTCGGGTAGTTTTTCTGAAGGCCGATTTCCGAAATCCGAAATCCGAAATCCGAACGCCCCTTTTCGATCCCCGTCGGATTTCCCGAAGGATAGAGAGTCGCCCAAGCATTATTCCACGTACAATCTAAGGTAAAAGCCAGGTCATTATCAATTGTCCAGGTCGTAGCGTTGTGATCCCGAGTATCTCCAAAATAAGTAGCCAAAGTGAGGAGAGAGTCGTTCCAAGCTCGAACATAGATCACATCCCCAGTTCTCACTATGGGAGCGTCGGTGTTCTGGGAGAACTCCCCCTCGAAGAATGAGCCGTGACCAATCCAAGAGGTTCCAATCAGAACATCCCCCTGGCCGGGCATCCCATCCGAGCCGGGAGGATCAATCCCATCCATATCCTGATCCCAGATGAGATGCACCGTACTTCCCCTTGGGAGAACCGTTCCACCCACCCCCCCTTGATCATAGAGAGGGTAATTGGCCGCCCCCCAATTGATTGAGACACCCTGTGAGATAGACGGGGTGATCATTAAAAAGAGAGTGACGGACCCCATGAAGAGAAAACTTTTCTGCTTCATCATTTTCACGGGGTATCCCAGGTTCTTTATTTTCTTCTTACCCAATTTGAGCCTTTTTGCAAATTATTTTTCTACAAACAGAAAGGAGAGGAAGCGCTCCCCACATCTTCAATTCCATTTCCCTCTTTGTGGCTGGAGTTACCGGTTTTGCTTGCAGGCTTGGCTAATAACTCCAAATTATTTTATGATTTTATGCAAAAATCAAACCTTCGATGTATTGAGACCTTCTCTCAGACGGTTCAGAAAGACTTTTTTCCAATTGTGTGCAAAATTTGTGACAGAATCCACTTGACGCCAACTGAGCAGTATTCGAGAGAGTGAGGGATGACCAGATTGTTCTCATAGCAACGGTTTGTTACAGTTTACGATGAACTCGACTCAGATCCTGAATATAGAATATATCAAAAACCATGCCAACCTGCTCCATTCTGTAACTCTTGAAAATGAGCCAAGAGAAAGGAGGAGAGAGGGGATTGTCAACCCATTGACCATTCTTCTTCGTTGCTTCCTGCTTCCTAAAATGACAGCGGTCAGGAATCCATTACTATGAACTGATGGTTCAAACAGGATGTGACACTCCCAGAAATATACCCGAATGCAACAAAAAAACATTGAATGGTTCCCTTTCTCCATTTGGATCCTCCTACTCTGTAAGGGAGTGCTCGAAACCTTAAGGTACGATTTCATTTCTCTTCTCCTTGGGTGCCTTGGCACGTTTATTGCAGGAATCAAGGATATAGGGAAAAAAAGAGGGAGAATCGGAAAAAATAGGGTTCAAAACGAAGGTTGATTCAAAAAGGATCTGGCAAAATTCTCTCAAAGCCTGTAATCCAAACGGATCATGCCAACCCGAAAAGAGAGAAGCGGAATCGAACTTGGAGATTTTGCTTCCTCTCTCCATGATGACAAATTTCCATGCAAAAAGACTCAAGTTTGTCAAAATGAAAAAACGAATTTCTCCTCACAAGGTGTTTTGAAGGAAGAACTGATACAGAATGGTATACTTCAACCATGGAGTACGACTTTCATTCGAAGGCTTTTGAACTCCTAAAGTATGAAAAGAACTTAACTTGCAGAAAAATTCGAGCCTTCTTCTCCGATTTAATGACCCATTCTTGTCTCTTTGGCATATTTTTTGCATATAAAAAAGTGAGATAGTAAACTAGACTGTAATAAAATGATATAGAGATGAGGGAGTGAGATGGCAGGGAAAAAAAGATTTCCGTTGCGTGAGGGTGGATTCTCATTAATAGAGCTTCTCACCGTAATCGGAATTATGGGGATTCTCTTCGGAATCGGTATTCCTGCTATTCAGGGCTACCAGAGGAGGCAGACACTCGACGTCTCCACACGGCAAGTTGCCGCGGACCTCCAGTGGGCTCAGTCCCGCGCGATGAATACAGGGTCAGTTTACAAGGTGACCTTTCTCCAGAATACCAACAAATATGAAATCGAAAACGAGGGAACGAATGCAAAGGTGGAGAAAATTCTTCCCAGCAAAATAACTCTCTCTTCCAGCCTGGACTTTGTTCGCTTCCGTCCTCAAGGAACGGTGGAAGTCGATACGATCATCCTTTCCATATCCGGTGAATGGAAAAAAGTCACCCTCAATCAATTGGGAGAAACGAATATTTCCTACTGATGGATTGAGTCAGGGAGGTCTACCCGATGAAAGAGAATAATCCTGGAAATTGTGTTCTACCCTCCCGTAAGGGTGAAATTCGGTTCACCTCAGGGGAGAGCGAGAAGGGGTTCAGCCTGATAGAACTCATGGTCGCCATCGTCCTCTTAACCCTGGGTCTTCTACCTCTCTTTGGGGTCTTCATCTCTGCCAGCAGTTTTGTCTCTGAAGAAGGGCGCCACACCCGAGCTGTTGTTCTGGCACAGGACAAGATTGAGGAAGCCCGGGGCATTCTCTTCGGAGATCTCTCCTCAGGCGAAGACACGGTTGGCATTTTTAACCGGGTATGGGAGTTAGAGGATCCTTATGTCTTCGACGGTACAACCTACGATGAGATCAAAAGGATGGCGATCACGGTCACTTGGATTGAGGAGGGTGAGACCCATCAGGTCGATTGGTCCTCCCTCTTCAGCGAAACCTCTGAATAAAATGGGGGTGAGATGAGATCACGGAGTAAATTTTGCCAATACAGGCCGACGCACTTTGGAGATCAATTCCACAATTCAAAAGGCTTGACATTGATCGAATTGATTGTTTCCCTCTCCATCTTTATGGTTATCTCTGGAATCCTTTTTTCAACGATCTTCTCTGTCCAAGGAAGCTACATCAAGGGTGTGAAGCGGGCGGAGATGCAACAGCATGCTCGAAGGGCTGTGGATCGAATGAGTCGGGAGCTCCGGATCGTGGGATCTGGAAATAAGGTGTTGCATGACACCCTTATCGAGGTACTCGAAGATGAACTCCCCATCTCCATCGCCGAAACGGATACCATCCGATTCATCTTTGTGGAAGACTGGGACAGTATCGTTCCAACCGTTAAAAGGGTCACCTATTACCGCTCCCCCAATGATTCCACATTGAGAAGAATCGAGGGGATCTATAATTTTGGGACGGGTAATTTTGTGAATGACCTCCCGGTAATCCTCGCAAGAGACATCTCAGAGCTCCAATTTCGCTACTTCGCCCTTGCCAATGGAGAAGAGGAGTACTTCCCTCCTATTTTCGACGCGGATTCCCTCAATAAGATCCAAAAGGTAGAGGTCCGTGTGGAATCTTTCTCCAAGAAAGGGGAGAAAATGGAACTGACAAACGACATTCGCCTCAGAAGTCGCTGAAGGGCGATTGATCCTCTAAACCCTACCTCTCTACCCCAAAAATCCCAACTTGAAAAGGAAACCGGAGGGAAGATGACAAGACAGGTTCTGGATCCAGAGAAGGGAAGGAAATCGAATCCGCCTAAGGCAGACCTTGCCCAACAGCCGAATCGAAGATCTCCGTTGCTTAAAAGCCAAACCCACCAGTAGGAGAAAGATTTT
>JADFOU010000213.1 GCA_022562655.1 candidate division TA06 bacterium | reverse complement strand
AAGGATGTCGTTGCTGTGAAAGCTGTGGCACACGACCTGCTCGAAACTCTGAAGCAGGAGAAGCTGGTCATCGACTGGAGGAAGAAGCAGCAATCCCGAGCCTCAGTCAAGGTAGCTATCGAGGTGACGTTGGACCGGCTACCCGACGTGTTCTCGATTGACCTGTACCGGGAGAAGGTGGAGAAGGTTTACCAGCACGTCTACGACTCCTACTTCGGTGAGGGTCGCAGCGTGTATGCCGCTGCCTGAAGGTCATGTACTATTCCAATTACTCAGGTAGCTCCTGATACCTCTCTCCGAGTCTCTGATCCTGACGCACGCCCGTCCGTCCCGACAAGCCAAGCCGTCCCGATTTCGAGCCGACCCAAACCGCCCTGACGCCCCAGACTTAGCGCATCCAAGATCGACTACAACTCGGCGAGGTGGTTCAAAGCAGCTTCGGACATCATCGCCTCAGCGAAACCCTCGGCCACGACACTTCCGTGTTCTGAGTTGGTCGACATTCTCGACACGGCGGCGGACACCGCCTCAACGGTTCTTGGGTGAGATGGCGGCTGCTTCCCGGTAGAGGTCAGCTCCAATACGGCGTGCTTGGGAGTCCCGCTGCAACGTGTCGAGGTCCGAGATCGGTATCCGCACCCAATGCAGACGCGACCACCAACTCGCCGTCACAGCCCAGGAACTCCAACTGATGCTCGACCAGCCACTCCCATACCCAGGCGGCACCTACCTGCCCCCTGTTCGTCGGTAGCGGCCCGTACTCCCAGACACGAGCCGAAGGATCGTGTCCCTTGACCAAGCAGAGCGAAACTGCACACAATCCAAAGCCGATCGGTCAAGCTCCCTGGCCATTCGATCGGAAGCGGCCGTCCAACTCTCTCATGAGGTGAGATAAGCCGGACATCTATGAGGATGCTTCGCAGCCTGAAGTTATTAACAGGTTAAACGTACAACAGGTCATCAATGTGGTTGAAGAAGAAGAGGATGAGCCTTTTTTTGGAACAAACATAAGAGAGGCAGTAGCCATCATCAAAGATTGGGTGAGGTCCCTGAGGTCGTAGAGTGTTTTTAAATGAAAAGAACTGTCTGGGAAATTCGAACAAGACTACTTTTCCGAATGCTAATTTCCTTATTGGTTGTGGTATCTGCACTATACTTAATCCTATCTAATCAATATCCCGATTCATACCTCAAATGGGCGTTTGGAATGGTAGGGTTCATCGTTGGACACTGGCTTCGGTAATCAAATATCGAATTCCCCAGCGCTCCCTCATCCTTCTTCTCTTCTTAACCAACTTCCTGGTCTGGTGGTTGGCACTCAAAGAATCAGTTCCTGCTCTGTTGGATATCGTCTGATCCTCTTTTCTTCCTCTTAGAAATAAATATGGATAACTCAAAAAGGCTTTACGAATATTTAATATTGAATTAGATTGGAGTTTCCAATATTTTTCTCCCGAACGGGCTGAACATGGAAAGCCTCTTGGAGAAACACCCGGAAGGTTAATCAAGACCTGAAAAAATATTGAATGAAAAGGGCTTGACAAGATTTTGGAATACTTTTATAATGTGGGGAAAAGAGGTGAACTGTGGCAAGGGAACGAGAATTGAAAGTTGAAATACTGCAGAATACAGACAAAGGAGGAAAAAGGTGACCATAAAAGAGAAGAGAGAACTGCAAGAATTGAAGAGAAAATTGGCTCGTGTGGAAAAAGAACTGGGATTGAGAAAAAAGACCCCTTTAGGACAAAAGGTTTCGAGAGAACTGAACAAACGAATAGATAAATTAGAGAAAAGTATGAAGGAATTGAAGGAACTTGGAAGGGGGATGGGGATAAAAGGGCTGAAGAAAATACTGAGAAAATTGGAGAAAGGTTCGTAAAAAAGGACCCAACCCTCAATAAGCGTGCTTATACATAGAAGAAGAAACGATTGGTTGCCATAATTAGCCTTTTAAAAGCCTTTTGATCATCCTTTCCGTCTTCCAGTATCCTCCCTCCCCAACCTTCACATACTTGACGACCCCTTCTTGATCGATCAGATAAAGAGTTGGCCAGTATTGGGTACCATAAGCCGTCCAGCACCGATAGTCGTTGTCAGCCGCTACGGGATAGGAGATCCCGAGATTCTTCACTGCTGAACTAAGATCCTCGAGGATTCCTTCTAATTCGCCCTCAGGTGTGTGGATGCCAATGATGACGAGGCCCTGATCTCTATATGTCTCGTCCCATTTCTTGACGACGGGAAGGGTATTGGTGGCATTTCCGCAGGTATAAGACCAGAATTCAATTAGGACCACCTTACCTTTCAGGTCATTTAATGTAATTCCCGAATGAATGGGATTGATCCATTGAAGACCCTCCAGTTCGGGCGCTTTTTGGTGGAGAAGTTTTCCCTCCACATCTTCCCGGATTCCCAAGATGATTTGAATCCGGTCTTTATGGTAGAGGGCTATCAATGAAAAGGTGAGGAGGAAAGCCCAGAGAAAGAGACGGTGTTTGAACTTCATAATGTTGGTTAAATAATTAAATGGTTAAATGGAATTTTTATTCAATCACCCGATTCCCCTTCATGATTCTTCAGTTATAAGGATCAGGTGGAGATCCATAACATTGGTATTCGTTGGGCCTGTGATGACAAGGTCATCGAGGGACTTGAAAAAAGTATAGGAGTCATTATTCGCAAGGGATCCTGCAGGGTCCAACCCTAATCCCTTTGCTCTTCTCACAGTCTCTCCATCAGAAATGGCTCCGGCTGCATCGGTATTGCCATCCCTACCATCCGTTCCGCCACTCAGAAGGACCATGGGGAGTTCTTCCATCTCGAGAGCGGCGGCCAGGGCGAATTCCTGATTTCTCCCCCCTTTTCCCTTTCCCACAACATTGACCGTTGTTTCACCTCCGGATAATAGACAAGCGGGAGGTTGCAATGGGTTCCCGGTGTCCAGGATTTTCCGGGCAAAGGCGACATGTTTTTTTGCCTCTTCTCGGGTTTCCCCTTCGATCTCTGAGGAGAGGATGAGGGGGTGATAGCCATATTCCACCGCTTTTTTCTTGGCACCCTCAAGGGCAAGGAGATTGTTACCAATGAGGAGATTCTGGGTTCTCTCAAAAAGCGGTTCTCCCCTTTTCGGTGTCTCCTCGAGTTGACCAGACACCCCTCTTTCAATCACCCTTTGGATGGAATGGGGAGTCCGATCCATCAGGGAGTATTTCTCCAATATTTTGAGGCAATCTTGAAATGTGGAAGAATCAGGGACGGTCGGTCCGGAGGCGATTACATCTAATGGGTCTCCTACAACATCTGAAAGGATGAGGGAAAGTACGGCAGCGGGGGAGGCAGTTTTTACCAACTGCCCCCCTTTGACCCGAGAGAGATGTTTTCTGATAATATTGATCTCCCGTATATTCGCGCCACATTTCAGCAGAAGATCTGTCATCTGGATGAGGTCCTTCAGGGGGATTTCCTCTTGAGGCTGGACCAATAGAGCAGACCCTCCACCCGAAAGTAGGCAAATCACGAGATCTTTTTCACCAGCCTGTCGGAGGAGGTGGAGGATCGCCTTCGTTCCATTGATTCCAGCCCCATCGGGGATGGGATGTCCAGCTTTTTGGATTTTGATCTTCGGGAGGGGGCTGATTCGAGAACCATTGGGGAGGAGAATAAGTCCCTCTTTGATCTGATCTCCAAAACGTTCCATGACTGCCCTTGCCATAGGCAAAGAGGCCTTTCCACCGCCCACGACATAGATCCTTTCAAACTCTTTGAATCGGTCGTTCCATTTGATGTTTCGAAGATGAGTGAGGGTCGCCTGATAAGGATCTGCCGTCTGAATGGCATTGTGGAAGAGATTTACAATCTCTTTCCTCATCTGCTTAAAGGATTTCATAACTGATAGTAGCAGTAGCAGAATGCAGTAGCAGTGAAAAGACAGTAGCAGTGGCAGTTGGCAGTGGCAGTCGACTGCTACTGCTACTGGAGACTGCTACTGACTTTCACGCTCCCAAATAGGCTTCTTTCACCTGTGGATTCTTGGACAACTCCGAGGAGGATCCTTGAAATTTGATGGAGCCGGTTTCGAAAACATACCCTCTGGTTGCAATGGAGAGAGCCATCTGGGCATTCTGCTCAATCAGCAACACTGTCGTCCCTGCCTCATTGATCTCTTGAAGGATCTTAAAAATTGTGTCAACAAGGATGGGAGAGAGACCTAAAGAAGGCTCATCTAAAAGAAGAACCCGAGGGCGGGACATCAGGGCTCTGGCTATGGCAAGCATCTGCTGTTCTCCACCGGAAAGGGTTCCCCCCATTTGAGTTCTTCTCTCCTTGAGGACGGGGAATTGTTGAAAAACCC
>JADFOU010000212.1 GCA_022562655.1 candidate division TA06 bacterium | reverse complement strand
GTTTTGTTAGCAGAGTGTCAGCGGGGGGTGTGGATCTCGGGGGTCACGTCATAACTCCGAGATGATTTGAGTCGTCTTCTGTTTGATCTCTCCCTCTCGAACACCCTCCAGTAAATCCAAGAGGTCATCCTCTGAGAAGCCTAGGTACTTCCTCGAGTTCCCCTTTCCGAAAGAGATGAGGAACGTAATATCGGACGGCCTTTCAGGAATCACGCATTTGACCTCCGGATCAATCTCCCTCACCAAAGCAAGAAACTTCTCTTTTGCCTCTTCGATCTCCTCCATAGCCCCCCCCTTTTTTTAGGCACCCTGATTAGCAGGATTATTTTAGCAACTCCTTGAGAATGAGTCAATTAGGAAACGGCGGGTTCAGCTTCCTAACGCAACAGTCGATGAAACTATACCTGTTAAATAAGTTAAGACAGTTGGAATACAAAAGAAGAGGTTAGTAGCTCTATTCTTGAGAGAAGGTAGCGGCAAAGGCCCTCAAGGCCTCCACCCCCTTGCGGTGACAGAAGTCTCCAAAACGTTCGCCCGCTTTTCGTTCTTTCTTGAAGTAGGCAAAGAGGGGGTAGACCGCCTTGACCAGCTCATTCTTTGGGACACTCTCCGCATACGTTTGCTGAAGCCGGGTACATTCAAAGTTTCCGCCCACGTAGATATTGTAAGATTGGACCGATTTCCCGACAAACCCCAATTCCCCAATATAGGGACGGGTACAGCCATTAGGGCATCCGGTCATCCGGATCATAATCTTTTCCTTTTCAAGGCCCAACGTTTTGAACGCCATTTCAAGCTCATCCACCACCTGAGGCATATGCCGCTCTGAGTCGCTGATCGCCAGGCCGCAGGTCGGAAGGGCTGGACAGGACATGGAATAGCGCTCAGGGTTTGAGATTGCATCTTCGCGCTTGATCCCGAATTCCTTTAAGAGGACTTCAAACCCCTTGCGCGTCTCCGCCGGGATATCGGTTAACAGGATATTCTGGTGGGCCGTAAGCCTGACACCGGGGCGATAGGTCTCAATGAGGCAACGGAGTCCGCTCTTGTATCGAAGCGCCCCTTCATCCTTGATGCGGCCATTCTCAACGGAAATCCCCAGAAAGAATTTACCGTCCCCCTGCGGATGCCACCCCAGATGATCCTCGATAGTGAAGGAAGGTAGAGGACGGGGTGGCCCCAAAGGCTTTCCAAAACGCTTCTCAACTTCGTCTTTAAACCAGTCGAGTCCCTTGTCCGCAATGAGATATTTCATTCGCGCATGGGAACGATTGGCGCGGTCGCCATAGTCTCGCTGTACCAGGACAATCGCCTCGCAGAGCTTCACAATCTCTTCCTTCGGGACAAAGGTCATCAGATCTCCAAGCCTCGGAAAGGTCTTAGGCCTGGCATGGGTCATCCCCATCCCGCCCCCGACGAGGACATCGAACCCCTCCAGCTCTCCCTTTGGGTCGAGGAGAGCGACCATCCCGATATCCTGGGTATGGACCTCGATACAGTTATCTTCTGAAAAGGCGATCCCACTTTTAAATTTCCGAGGGAGGTAGACCCTTCCATAGATCGGCTCCTCCTCTCCAACCGTCCCTGCTTCCAATTCTTCAACCCGTCCCACCTCTTGGATCTTTTCTCCATTCATCCAGATTTCATGGTAGGCCTGGGTTCTCGGAAGGAGATGGTCTGAAATTTTTTTAGCGTATTCCTGAATGAGTGCCCTTTTGCGACCTGCTGTTGGGGCAGGGCAGGTCATGACATTACGCTCCACATCCCCGCAGGCCCCCAGGGTTGTCAGGAGACACTCCTTGATCCCCCGGATCGTCGTCTTCAAATCCTTTTTTAAAACCCCGTGCAACTGGAAACCCTGACGCGTTGTGATGCGAAGGGTGTTGTTTGCGTGGTGGGTTGCGAGATCGTCGCAGGCAAGGTATTGGTCTGCCGTCAACAGCCCCCCAGGGATTTTGATCCGAACCATGAAGTAGAAATGTTTCGGTTTCCTTGCCTTCAAAAGCTGCTGACGCAGATCTCGATCATCCTGTTGGTAGGAGCCGTGGGCCTTCAGGATGTCAGTCTGATCGTGGGGGAAAGAGGTCGTCTCCTTCGCCAACTCCTCCGTAAGAGTCCCCCGGAGGAAACGGCTATTTTCCTTCGCGATTTCCACCTTTGATCGTTTCAGCTCTTCCATACAGGTTCCCCTAAGGCAGATCAAACTTGCTGACTTGTCTTTGATCTGTCATCTTTTCCTTTAAATGAGAATAAGGGGGCCAGGTCTGAAGACGCGCATCCTCCATAGGACCGCCTACAGTAAAATGGTAGAGGCTCTGAAAAGTATTATCCTGAAGTCCCATGACCTGATGCACAGGATCATCGAAAAAGCATCCTATCCCTGTGCTCCGGACGCCATGCGCTTCAGCCTCGAGGTAAAGCACCTGGCCGATCATTCCTGTTTCCCAGAAAAGATGCCGGTAAAGAAACGGCGCTTTGTCGATGACGGGTCGGAACTTCGCAATCATCCCCAGGGAGAAGCAGCCGTCTCCGGCAATATCCTGATGACAGCTCACAGCCGTTGCCTCGCGCATCAGAAGTCCTTCCCTAAGCAGATAAAGCGGCAAATTAGCGTTGATTCTCTTCCACAGGAAGTCGGACTGGGACGAAGATTTGAGCAGCTCAAAATCTCCCTCATCGCGGATAAATAGATAGAGGCCCGGTGCCAATCCTGTCACGCGATGTACAAACAAAAGAAGATGAACGTGGACAGGTCCTAATTCAAAGTCAAAAGGGGCGCAATCTTTTCGCGGCAACGTCTTATCAAGCATGGTGAGGAACTGGTCATTTGAAATACTTGTCACTCCGTCAAACGCCAAAGCGCTCC
Source organism: candidate division TA06 bacterium (assembly GCA_022562655.1). GTDB lineage: Bacteria > Hydrothermota > DG-26 > E44-bin18 > JADFOU01 > JADFOU01. Next base: position 1,485 of record JADFOU010000212.1, on the reverse strand, counting down.
GCCTTTGGCGAATGATCCGTGCAGCCGTGAGTCCTGATTTTTGCTTATCCATAAAAGGTTTGTCGGAATAAGGTATCTTTTCTTCTTCTGTCACCGCTTTGCGGGCTGCTTTTGTAACTTCCGGTATAATCTCCCAGTTCACATGATCCCCGCTCAGACGGTTGGGATTGCCATGAAATGAAAGCCCTGAAATTTTGGTAATAAGGCTTCCGGGAAGATGATTTGGAGCCTCTCCGTCTCCGTAAGGGTGGACATAGCAAAGGACCTCCGGATGCTCCTCTTCATGGTCAATCCAGTGCGTCTTGTGAAATCCAAGCAGACGCTCGATATCCTCATCCGAAACTCCGCTTAAATACGAAACCTTCCATCCAAGCAGATTCGCTGCAAAACTTGCCGAGGCAATCGCATGCCCCATATCATGGTTGCAATAGCGAAAGGCTCTTTCCCCGTATTTCCAGGCCTCACGCCAGAAAATACTCGTCAGGGCAAAAAGAAAGCCGCCTGAGCGCAAATACGTCCTCATTTGTCCAGCCAGTTCTACCGGTAAATCCGCCCGGCATTCCAGCGCATGCAGATAAGGGTTGTAATGATAAATGCCCGGACCGCAGCCGGCCTCTTCCGAGAGGATGACATACCCTTCTGTAGGATGAAGATTCCCGCTTGAAGGGTTCATCCGGAGTGCCCACCTTGTGCCCGGGATGGACTTCCATGCTGAAATGCCAAGGGTAAGTTGCAGAAAAAGAGAAAGATTCTGAAGGCTAAAGTTTCGAACAGGATTCCTCATCCTTTCGTACAAATCCATGTATGCTGCTTCGGGGTCTTTCTCAACAAAAGAAAGCCTGACCACATTCGCCCCTTCATAGAACCGGAACGGATTGGGCTGCGTGTTCCAGTCCAGGGATTCAAGCGACCTCGCATACCGGTCAAAGTGATGCTTGGTCTCCTCGTGATACCGAATAGTCATTTGAACAAAAGGTTCGCTCATGATCCTGGAAGATTTGTGGCAGGATTTTTCCCGGTGTTCAATTTTGCTTTTCCTGCACAAACAAAAACCTCACCGGGCGGCAAATTTTCTGGTATTAGAGGACTCTAGAGTTGGATACTTCGGTCTGACTCCTTGAGGATCCTAATCACATCCGGCCCAGCGATGAGTTTCAAGTTTCCCAAAAGGTCCTTTTCCTGGATGCCCCTCTTCTTCATGCAGGGAGCACAGACATTGATCTCTCCTCCCTTTTCCAGGACCTCCTCGATCAATGGCTTCATGGGCTTGAAAGGTTCCCCATTATTGATGTCATCGGCATACCCTTTAACGACAAGCCGAACCCCCTCACTGACAAGGATCACGGAAAGCTTTTCTCCGCTCTCCAGTGCGGCATTCGCTAAAGTAAAACCAATCGTTGCCTTGTCGACATTGTCCTTTGAATAGGCTACCACAACGCAGATCCTCACGGTTCGCCTCCCCTGTTGGTCGATTTTAGGCCGTTT
>JADFOU010000211.1 GCA_022562655.1 candidate division TA06 bacterium | reverse complement strand
CAAAGGTGTTTCGGATCCGGATATCTCCTTCTTGGTTCTCAAGCTCCAGTCCTCGTAAGAGGGCCGGATCTGTCCGGATCTCTGCCGAAAGACGGAGTTCTTCCGCAAGGGTCTTTGCCATTTTTTCATCTCCCGGTTTTACCCGAAGAATCACTTTTTTGGTCCCGTCGAGATGTTTCACAAGTTCTGAGAGGAATTGCTTGAGGACGTTCTGGTATTCCTTTTGCGGAAGTTCATCGAATGCCTTCTGTGCTGCCCTGAGCGTTTTTGCCACAAACTCGGACTTGAGGTTCGAAAGACGCCGCCGCCTTTCAAGATTTGCCTGTGTCAGAGCACGGCTACGATGCTTTTTGATCTCGAGATCGGTGCGGTGGACGAACGTGGCTTCAAGATGCTCCGCTTCTTTTCGAGCCTCTCCGAGGATGTTTGAGCGGTCCGTTTCTGCTTGCCTCCGAATCGCATCCTCTTGAGAAGAGGCTTCCTTATCGATCTCTGTCAGAAAGACGATCTCTTCCATCTTTTCGTTACGGTGCCCCGAGGATCATGAAGGCGATCACGAATCCCAAGATGACAACCGTCTCAGGGATGGCAACAAGGAGGATTACATTTCCAATCAGCTTCGGATTCTCAGCAAGTGCCCCGATACCGGCGGATCCGATCTTTGATTGTGCAATTCCTGTTGCAAGACCTGTGAGTCCTAAAGCGAGACCCGCCCCAAGTCCATAACCGGCGCGCTTGATGCCCTCACCGATTCCTGCTTCGCTTGTTGCTGCTTCACCGTGATGCTCCGATGCCGCGAGCGCAACAAAAGGTGATGCGATCAAAAGTGCAATGAGAACCAACAAACACCATGCCCAACGTGACTTCATACTCACCTCCCTCTTACGTCTTCGTTAACTTATTTTCTTAAAGGGCGTGTATTCTCTGCCGCCCGGTCTGTAAAATTTCGTAAAGAACTCCACGTAATTGAGTCGCAGCGCCTGGACCGTTGGGGCAAAAATTCCAAGGGCCATATTGATAGTATGGAGGGTAAAGGCGATAAGAAAGCCGACAACGCCTCCCGCAACCGCGCCAAGATCGTTGGCGACTTTGGCCATGGCAGCACTTGCGACCCCGATCGCCATAAGCCGCGCATATGAGAGGATGTTGCTGACAATGGAAATACTTTCGATCGCCCCCTGGAGACCTGCCGCAGCAAAAAGGAGAACGAAAGAGACAAGAATCACAAATCCTCCTGTGACCGCAGCGGTGAAGGCGCTCAAACCACCGAGGAAGGGAAGACCGCCGCCCCTCGGAAGCATGGCAGAATGGACAACGAAAAGGATTCCAAAAAAGAAGATGAGAAACCCGATCTTTTCAAGCAGATGGCGACCGTTCCTTTCTTTAAATGCCACCACCATTCCCAGAAAAAGCCCAAGGAGGACATGGACGACTCCCAGGAGGATGGAAAGGATCAGGAGTTGCGTGGTGATGAGAAGTCGATCTGCCCAGATCGGCTTAAGCCACCCATGCCCAAGGGTCCCGAAGAATTCACCGAAGACGAATCCGAAGGCGATCGTAGTGGCCACACAGACAAAACCGATTTTTGAAACCTGTCGAACCGTTTCATTCTTTCTGAACTTTATCCTCAGAAAGAGTGTGAGCAGGAAGAGGACGATCCCATAGCCGATATCGCCGAGAATGAGCCCAAAGAAGAGCGGAAAAAAGAAAGCCACAAAAGGTGTGGCATCGATTGTGCCATAGGTCGGGGGAGGGAAGATGGAAACAAGGACTTCGAACGGCTTGAGCCATTTGGGGTTTTTCAGTTTGACGGGAATCTCTTCATGTTCCCATTTTTCATGGACGAGTTCCTGGAGGACGACGCTTTCTTGAAACTTGTTCTTGAGTTTCTCGACGACTTTCCTTTTTTCGTCTTCCGGAACCCAGGCGGTAAGGTAAAAGGTGTAATCACTCTCGGAGAATGCCGTGAGGATCCGGTAACGACCCAGACGTTCCTGAATAGACACGTTCATCCTGAGGCAGCCCGGTGCCTCTTTTTTCTGAAGCTGCGTTATCTTTTGAACAAGGTCCTGAATCGTCTTTGGAAGCGTCTCTTTCCGTCTGGCAAGTTCCTGAAGACTTTCCTTTGGATCCTTCCCCTGGAATTCAGAAGGAAGAACCACCTCATCCACGCCCTCTTGCCAGAGCTCTTCTTTGATGGCATCCTCCCGTTCCCGAGAATAGGCGAGGGCACCGTAAAGGGCATCTTCCCCTTTTTCAATCTCAAGGAAAAAATCATCTTTGGTGAGCCGCACGAGTTTTCCTTTGAGGGCTTTCAGGCCTCCTTTATCAAACCGGATAAGGCTTGTGAGGGTGTCGTCTCTTTGTTTGAATTTCTCTAAAAGGGGAAGGTAGGCTTTGAGAGCCGCTTCATACTTTTTGGCAAGAACAAGTTCCTCTTGGCGCTTGTTTCTCGATGAGACCAAAGCGTTGATTTCCTGTTTGAGACTGTCGAGTTCTTCATAACGTTTTTCATCGAAGCGATCATGGCCCAAAGAAGGTTCCGCATCTTTTGTCACAAGGAGAGGGAGGAGTTCCTGGAGGAGCGATTCAAACTTTTCAAAAGAGGCTCTCTCTTTTTTCTTTTCCTCGTCGAGTTCGACCGGCTTTAAGAAACGGGGAAGGTGGATCTCGTCTGTTTTTTCTTCGATATGGACGGAGCCGAGTTCTTGAAGCGTTGTCACCACATCGTGAAGGTGGCGCTTGAGCCCTAAGATTTCCATCTTGACCATATGAAGAATCATGGCAGAATCATCCTCAGAATCTCTTTTGAGGCAAGGGGGAGTCGTTTCTCAAGTTCTGCCTCAATGGTCTTGAGTTTCTTTGCCTCAAGAGTCTCTTTGCTCTTGATTTCCTCTTCCAATGCCTGCCGGGCCTCCTCAAGCCGCCTCGCTTCTCTTTCGGTGACCGTGCGTCGTCTGTCTTCAACAAGCCGTTTTGCTTCTTCTTTTGCATTTTCAACGGCTTGAATCGCTTTCTGCTTAGAGTCGGCGAGCCTTTCCCGGCACTCCTTCTCCTTTTTTTCTACGAGGGGGAGTAAAGAGAGCTCTTCGGCTTTCCCTTTTTTCATCGTATCCTTTGAAATTGATGAAGTTAGCTAAAAAGGGGAAATTTCCTAATTCTTTAATTAGCTTTTTATTATGAGGGAAAAGCGGGACTTTGTCAATAGGTCAGTGAAAGAAAGGGGTTAGGGAAGGGATGAGGGTCTTTCGAAGGGGCACTTTAAGGATAAAGAAGGAGATCCTGGAGGTGCCGCGTAGGGAGGAGTTGGAGTGGGGCCGTATGCCGCCCGCCATCCCTTGCGATCGGTTCACCGGGAAGTAATCCCTCTTCTTCTGCGATGCGATTGGCCTCTTTGACGGTTGCTTCAAGAATCCTGATCACATTTTGAGGAGTTTTGCCTTTATTCTGGAAATAAACTTCATAGAGAGGTCCTTCCATCTCGCGGGCCCTCTTGACACGGATTCAAAATTCATAGAGTTCACCCCGGTCCAGGCGATCTCGGAGGTCCGGCGGAAGATCTTGATAATTTGCAAATTTCAAGATACGACCATCAGGATCGACGACACCATTGACTGCTGAATGACCTTCTCCCGCGCTGCCACCGATACTTTCTTCCAATAAAACATGATTAAATTCTCTCGCGAATATCATCTGCACATCTTGCCGAATGATTTGAGCTTCCTGATCCGTATCCGTGATAGAAATGAGAGCTTGTTTTGGCTTTCTCGCAAACGCATAGACCCAATTACCTGTTTTGCCTGTACCGTGTTCCGATTTGACATCGATGTCAAGAATCTCAAATCCATTCCGTTCTAACAAGTATCCAAGTTCTTCTTTGGTATAGAACTTATAAAATCGCTCCTCACCTTCTTCGCCCACAAGAGCCTCTGGTTTCTCATCTGCTTTTAGTTCCTTCACACGGATGAAGAGGATGCCATCTGGTGCTAAGACACGGTGATATTGTTGGATAACTTGGTCAACCTGGGCACTTGGAATATGTAGAAATGTAGCGTTGTCCCAAATGCCCTGGAAGGAATTATCCGGAAATTTGAGGTCGCGCATGTCCATAAGCCTCAGGCGCCCTTCAACGATTTTGCCACGTCTGGTTTTCGTCAGCTCTAACATCGTCTTTGAATAGTCGATCCCAACCGCATCAAATCCCTGTTCAAGGAATTGCAACAAGTCTCTTCCTGTTCCAGTGCCACTGTCAAGAACCCTGCCGTCAGAAGGGACCCATTTGGAGAATCGTGTCAGGAATTCCTCTAAGTTCGGATCTGGTTTGGCCCACTTGTCCCAGTATTTCGCTGAAAAGGTTTC
>JADFOU010000210.1 GCA_022562655.1 candidate division TA06 bacterium | reverse complement strand
CCACAGGGGAGTATACCCTGCAGGGAAGGAATGTCGCCCATCTCTCGGATGATGATCTCGCCCAAGTCCGAAATGAGACCATTGGATTTGTTTTTCAGGTCTTCAATCTCCTTCCCCGAACAAACTGCATCCGGAATGTGGAACTCCCCCTGATTTACAGCCACACCCCCCCGGAAGAAAGGCACCAGATAGCCCATACCCTCTTGGAGAGGGTCGGTTTGGCTCATCGTATGAAGCACAACCCCAGTGAACTCTCCGGTGGAGAAAGGCAGAGGGTCGCCATTGCCAGAGCTCTGGTCAATAACCCCAAGATCCTATTAGCCGATGAACCAACGGGAAATTTAGATTCATCGACTGCAAAAGAAATCCTTGAGATCTTTGAGGAACTCCATCGAGAAGGGAGAACCGTCATACTCGTTACCCACGAATCCTATGTCGCCAGATACTCAGATCGAATTCTCTCTCTCCGAGATGGAAAAGTCATTGATGACAGAATCAGAGATGAAACGAATCATACAAAATCTTGATCTGAAGGTCTGGGCCTTAGTCATCGCTATCGTCCTCTGGTTCCATGTTACCACAGAAAGGACTTACGAGGAGTCCTTTGAGATTCCCCTCATCATTCCTCCTCCTGAAGGACTTGTCCAAGTCAACCCCCTACCGAACCCTATCACTTTTACCCTGAAGGGAAAAGGGAAAGATCTCTTGAAACTGAAATGGTTTTCCTCCCTGAAGGCATCGGTAAAACTGCCGAAGGTAAAGAGGGGAAAGGTGAACCTCCCTCTCACCAAGAACAATATAAGACTCAGCCCCCATGGAGTGGTGGAGATCGTCGCCATAGACCCCCCTGCGGTTCTTCTCGATTATGACCGACCAGAAGCTAAAAAAATTAAAATCTCGCCCCACATTGTAGGAACGCCTCGGGAGGGATTTCTCTGGACAGGAGAAGTTGATTTTTCCTCCCCGACCGTTACATTCTGGGGAGGGAGAAGAAAGGTTCGCTCAATCGATAGCCTTTTGACAGAGACGGTTGATCTCACAAATCGAGATGAGAGTTTTGAAAAAAAGGTAGCCATTCTTCTTCCACCGGGTGAGGGATTTCGGATTGCACCTGACTCCGTTACACTAACTATCATCCTTGAGGAGGTTGTGGAGCGGGCATTTACGGAAATTACCGTTCGTCTTCTCAACAAGCCTCGCCGATGGAAGGTAATCTTCGATCCAGAGAAGGGAGAAATTATCCTTTCCGGTCCTAAAAGCATAATCGAAGAGATCCAAGATGAAGATCTCATTATCACCCTCAACCTAAAAGGGAAGAAGAAGGGTGAGTTCGAAATCTCTCCGTCATTTCATCCTCCTTCTGGAATCTCCGTCGTCTCCACCGATCCAGAACTTTTTAAAGTCACCCTTGAATGACTGGAAAGTGGTTAACAGAAATTGGAAATTGGTTATTCCGATTTCCAGTTTCCGATTTCAATTGCGAATTTCCATTTTCCAATATCGGATTTCTATTTTCTTGAATTTAAAAAATGGTTGTTCTCGGCATTGAAACCTCATGTGATGATACAGCAGCGGCGGTGGTGGTGGAGGGGAAGATCCTGTCTAACATCATCTTCTCTCAATGGGTTCACTCCCGTTTCGGAGGAGTCGTCCCGGAACTCGCCGCCCGTTCTCATATCCGCATCCTTCCCCCTGTCGTAAAGGAGGCCCTCTCCGTTGCAGGTCTCACCCTTTCTGATATCGAGGGAATTGCTGTAACCTATGGTCCGGGCCTCGTGGTCTCCCTGGTCCTCGGGCTTTCCTATGCCAAGTCCCTCGCCTATGCCCTCAAGATTCCATTTATTGGAGTGAACCACTTGGAAGGACATATTTTCTCCAACCTTCTCGTCCACAAAGACCTTACTCTCCCATTTCTAAACCTCATCGTCTCAGGAGGACATACAGAACTTGTTGTGGTTCGGGAGAAAGGAAGCTATGAGGTCATTGGTTCAACTCTGGATGATGCCGCCGGTGAGGCATTTGATAAAGTGGCAAAATTGTTAGGAATGGGTTATCCAGGGGGACCCGAGATTGAGATGAAGGCAAGGGAAGGAGATCCCGGCTTTGTTCAGTTCCCGCGGGGAAAGGTGAAGGAGTATGATTTCAGTTTCAGCGGTTTAAAAACTGCAGTTCTTTATTATCTGGATGACCTTGAGGAGAAAGAGAAGAAGACACATCTCTCCGATATTGCTGCCTCCTTTCAAGAAGCGGTAGTAGATAGCCTCGTGGCAAAGACCCTGAAGGCAGCCAAGTTTTGCAAATTGAACCAGATCGCATTGAGCGGAGGAGTCTCTGCCAACAAGCGATTGAGAGAGAAGTTGATGGAGAAAGCCGATGGAAGGAAGGTTTTCTATCCGTCTTTAAACCTCTGCACTGACAACGCCGCAATGATCGCCGCCGCTGGACTGGAAAGATTGAAAAAGGGTGAACGTTCCCCCTTCACCCTCAAAGCAAAAGCCAGATTAACTCTTGGAGAAGTAAATAACAGAAAGTAATGGGACAACTTCATCACATCGAGATCTACGTATCCGATTTGAGAAAATCAATTAAATTCTGGGGCTGGTTTTTAGAGTTATTGGGGTATTCCAAGTATCAAGAATGGGAGAGTGGGGAGAGTTGGATACTCGAAAATACGTACATCGTATTTGTTCAAACCCCCAAAAAGTATCTCGACATTCCTTATCATCGATGCAGACCAGGGTTAAATCATTTAGCATTTCATGCCGATTCCAGACAACAGGTAGATAAAATCACTGAAAAACTGAGATACAAGGGGATAACCATATTATATCCAGGGAAACACCCATACGCAGGCGGAAAAGAACATTATGCCGTTTTTTTCGAAGATCCAGATAGGATCAAAGTTGAACTGGTGGCCCCTTCTTGAAAAGTGAGTTTTATCTTCAGAATTCACTATTCAGCATTTACTATTCACTATTCAAAATTTTCTGACAAGCATCATAAACTTCTTCTTCTTTCACAAGGCCCATACAATCTTCCTCCCTCCCATCTCGACTGCATCTCTTACAATTCTGGACATCTGCCATCAGAATACGATGACCCTCTCCTAAGGGCCTCCATCTCCTGGGGTGGCATCCCCTCCTTGGACAGAAGATAGAAACGACAGGAGTCCCAACGGCTGCAGCAATGTGCATTGGACCCGTGCTATTGGTGACCAAAAGATCAGCCTTTTCCAACAGGGCGGTCAGTTGTCCAATGGTAGTCTCCCCGGCGAGATTGTAGGGGTCCCGCCAAGGCGGGATGTCTGCCCTCATCCGTTCCACCATCTCCTGACAGAGTCTCTTCTCCTCCTCTCCTCCCGTAACAACCACCGTCCTTTCCAGGTTCTTCTGAATCTTTTCGGCAACACTTGCAAACCGTTCTATTCTCCACTGGGGGGCGTTGCCTCCACTCCCAGGATGGACAATCACGACTTTTTTCGTGCTTCGTGCTTCGTGCTTCGTGTTTCGTGCTTTATCTAGTCTCTCCTCCACCCATTCCCGATTGGATGGTGTGGAATAGACCCTTGGGAGGTAATCAGTCAATTCAATCTGGTTAATCCGCTCAATCCGCTGAACCAGTGGGTTCAAAAGTTGAAGATTAAATTCTGCTTCATGGAATTCATCCCTCTTCCGATGAATGTAAACCCTTCGGTTAAAAAGAAACGAGTAGAACCGATACCCCGTTCCAATCCGTATAGGAATCCAACTCAAAAAGAGAAGGAGGACGAGGCGGAATGTGGGATGGAGAAGGATGGCAATGTCAAACTTCTTTTCTCTCAAGGTTCGAATGGTAGAGTAGAGATTTTCTTCAGAGTCATACTCCAAGATCTCATTCAGTTCTGGATTTCCTTCCAGGAGTTCTTTGGTATAGGGTCTTGTGAGAAAAGCGATATGGGCTTGCGGGTAGGCTTTCCGAAGTGCGGAAATAACAGGAATAGAGAGAACCACATCTCCAATCCGGTCTGTTCGAATAATCAGTATCTTCATAACCACGAGATTTCACAAGATTAACACTGAAGAAATATATAACGGTTTCCTAAGATAAAATCAAGTGTTAATCTGTGTAATCCCTGGCCTGACGCCAGGACAGGCTTGTGGTTGCAAAGTCAAATCTTTTCATCTTTACAAAAACTCTTTTCTCTGTTATCCTGTATATTCTGAAGTAGGTATGGGTGGCAAAGGCGTCCGGCCTGATATTGGGGTGCCGCAGGCTTTAGCCTGCGAGGAAGTTAGAAAATCACCAGTCTTCAGAAAGGTGGGAAATGAGACCCAAAAGATATATCGTCTGGTCAACCAACAAAGAGATTGATCTCACCGACCCCAGGCAAAG
>JADFOU010000209.1 GCA_022562655.1 candidate division TA06 bacterium | reverse complement strand
TCCTTCTCATCCCGTACCAAACCTCTGCCACAGACAGGGCATTTTTTCTGGAAAAGGTAGGGCTTGGTCCTGGGTTTTCTCTTCTCCAGGATCACCTTCACCACCTTGGGAATCACCTCCCCACCTTTCTCGATGAGGACGGTATCTCCTACCCGGATGTCTTTTCGCTTAATCTCATCCTCATTATGGAGGGTTGCCCTCTGAATCGTGGTTCCACCCAGAGGGACAGGATCCAGGTTGGCGACAGGCGTGACGACGCCCGTCCGCCCTACCTGCAAATGAATTTCCCGGATCACCGTCGTCGCCTGTTCGGCAGGGAACTTGTAGGAGATGGCCCACCTGGGGGTTTTGATGGTAGAGCCGAGGATTTTCTGGAGATCAAAGGGGTTGACCTTCACCACCATTCCATCCACCCCGAATTCCAATCCCCCCCTTTTGGGTGCCCAGGAATCGTTGTATCGAATCACTTTCTCTATAGAATCGAAGACCTCGATATTGGGATGAATTTTGAAACCTGCCTTTTTCAGTGCCATCAGGGTGTCGTAGTGGGTCTTATATTTTTTTGAACGCAGTCCGACCACAGTATGGATAAAAATGTCGAGGGGCCGTTGGGCAACCCGTTGAGGGTCCAAATGTTTGAGGGAGCCCGCTGCGGCATTTCTTGGATTGGCGAAGAGGGATTTCCCCAGCTTCTCCCTCTCCCGGTTGAGTTCCTCCAAGCCCTTTTTGGGCATGTAGATCTCACCCCGTATTTCGATACTCATGAGATCTGGTTCATGGGTGAGGAGCTTCAAAGGAATGGATCGAATGGTCCTCAGATTGGCCGTGATGTCATCTCCCCGATGTCCGTCTCCCCTTGTCGCTCCACGAACGAAGAGACCTTTCTCATAAAGGAGACTTACGGCCACGCCATCGATCTTCAATTCCACCACATATTCGGGGTTCACTTTCCCAAGTCCCTTTCTCACCCGTTTGTCGAACTCTCGAAGTTCATCTGCATTGTAGGTGTTGTCCAGACTGAGCATGGGGACTTTGTGCTCAACAGGTGGAAAGCCTTCTGTCAGTTCTTCTCCAATCCGCTGGGTAGGGGAATCCGGGGTAACCCATTCAGGATGTCCCTTTTCTAATTCGATGAGTTCTCTCATGAGGGCATCATACTCTCCATCGCTGATGAGGGGATCGTTGAGGACATAGTAACGCCAGTTATGGAGATGGATCTCCCGGCGGAGCCTCTCAATTCGATCGAAGTTTTTTTCCATAGGATTGTACGAACGGACTGAATCCAGTTATAACCCCCTACGTTTATAAAGCCTGACCTCAGCCCATACTAGAGATTGATGATCAATGAGTTGCAAATCTTCATCGAGAAAATCACGAAACCCCTCCCCCATTCTCCTGTGGGCCTGAATCATCCAAATAAAGGAGGGATTTTTTGAGAGAATTTGACGTTGGGTGGACTCTATGTCCTCTTCACTGCCTGCTATGAGGTCCACTCTTCTGGGGGAACCCCCTCGTTCGAAATAGTAGTTAAAATAATCTCTGTCCCAAGCCCATCCGATGATCATTGAATCTTTGTAAAGGTCATCGTGTTGGATGACATACTCAACCGTTTCTCGAAATTGCGCCTTATGAGGGATGGAAAAATAGCGTTTTACAAAAAGAAGATCGCCAAGGAATATCGCGAGCACCCCCACTGTCGTGACGGTCTGGAGAGTTGATCTAACGGGTAACTGGGTCATGGCTCGAGAAAGGAGAAGATAGGCAGGGGGGAGAGAAAGGATGAGGTTTCGATAGGTTAACACAGGAGTTGAAACGATGGAAGTAATAAATACCCCCATAAAGGGAACGACCAACCAGAAGGCCAATAGAGTCCCAGAGGCTAAGGGGTCTATTTCAAACTTTTTTGCCTCTACCTTCTTTTTCACGCTACGAACAAAAAGAAATAGATACAATCCCGCCACAGGAAAAACGAGCCCCATCGAATTGAAAAGGAAACGGGCATAACCTCCAAAGGTCCGTATTCCTGGGGGTTTTATCCATTGGTGGACTTTATGCAAGTCTTGCATGATCAAAGGGACCTCAGGCAAATAGGCGATTCCAATGACCCAATACACAAGAGAAATTTTTACAAGATCACGCGGTCGTTTCAGGAATATCCCTATGGAATACAGTCCCTGTAATGCAATCCAATAGAAGCCAAAATAGTGTAAATGAGCACAAATGATGGCTGTAAGGATGTAAAGTGTGATTTTGAGAGTGGAAGGATTCCTTCCTTTGTCAAATTCCCTTATCCCGGTGATCCAGAGATAGGTTGAGAGTAATGTGAAAAGAAGCAAAAGGGAGTAGACTCGGGCTTCTTGACTGTAGTAAACCGGACACCAAAGGAGGGCAGTCAATCCCGCCGCCATGAGACCCTCTTTTTCTGAGTAAAGGTGCCGTCCAAGAAAAAAGATTATAATGATGGAGAGAACACCGCTCACTGCGGAGGGAATTCTTAATGCAACTTCTGAATCGCCATAATGTTTGATGACAAAATAAAGAAGGATATGATACAGAGGAGGAGACATTCTATAACGAAGCCCCTCAATCATTGAACCCAAATTTTCGTGATGGATTTCAACCCAGCTCGCCAATTCGTCATTCTCCAGGGATTCATGGTCAAGACCATAGAATCTGAGGGCTGAACCCAGAGAGAGGATCAATGAGAAGATGATCAAAACCCTGCGATTGTTCATCTGCATTTTGTTTTAGAGAAAAAACCGCCTCCCAAACCTACGGTAAGGCGGTCTCTTTCTTCGAAACAATTTTCTTCTTTTCGCTCTTTTTTCTTTCTAACCTTTTGTTTCTCCAACCGGTTCGGTTTTTTCTTCTCCCTTCTGGGTCTCCTCTGGAGGGGGTTTCACCTCTTCTCCGAAGGTCTCCTCCTCCTCTTCCTCCTTAACCTCCAGGAGATTTTTATCATCCTTGATCTTCGTGAGGATCGTATAGATCAAGGTATCCCCTGCAGCAAGAGTGGCGAGGCCATAGGCGAAGATGAAAAGAGCAACAAAATAGAAGGTGATCCCGAAGAGTAGACTTCCGATAGTGCCTGCCCAGTTGACGGCGTAATAGGGTTCTGGAGCAAGCAGGGAAGAGGCATATAACCCACCGATACGTTCAAATAGAGGAATAGGAGGGATCCTCGGGAGGAAGGTGAGACCGTTATGCCAAATATGGGTGATGTCGCCTGGGGATGCAATAAAGAAGAGGGATAGGGAAGATTGGGTGATAGAGATTCCCCAATCTACGAAGAAGCCCAGGATGAGAACTCCTAAAATTGCGATAGAGAGGAGCAGGCCCTTCCAGAGCACGAGGCGCCAGGGCTGATCGTTCACTACACTGAAGACCTCAAAGAGGGTGTCAAAGGTGTCACTCTTGGTGGTGGCAACGACGGGAGGAGCCATGATGAAAGAGACGAGAAAGACGGTTGCTAAATATGTGATAAAAATCCCCGCACCCATGAAAGGAATGGCGAAGAGTCCTAAGAAGAGGGAACCGAAGTAGGGAATCTTGCCAAGAAGACCCATCAACAGACCGCCGGTAAGGAGGAGGAGGATAAAGATGACAAGGGTGAGAGGAGAAAGGAGAACTCCTTTCCAGTTATGAAGGGCAAATTTCATAGCTTCTCGACTCTCAAAAAATTCATCCCCCCGGAGTTGCTCAATGGTAATTTTACAAATGGCTGTAGTGGTGAGGAGTCCGATAATAAGTAAGAGTAGTTCACCCAATCCAAAGAGAACCCAGCCCACAGTCGAGAGAGATTCGTTGTCGAAGAAAGGGAATGGGGCTAAGCGATAGGTCTGCCAGATCTCCTGTAGACTCCATTCCGGGGTGACTAAGAAAGCAGCATAAGCCAAGAGGTTGAAGAGGATGAGCCCCAGCAAAAGTCCCACAAAACCTGTCCAGATCTTTTTGGCGCTGAACCCCAGACGTCCAGCCCGGAAGATATCTTTGTAGTTGAAATTTAACTTGACCATACTGACCTCCTTTGAGTTAAATGTTTTATTGGTAACTGGTAATTGGTGAATGGTTAAATTCTGAGCGGTAAAAGCGAATGGGTAAAAATTATCACTCGTTTATGGTTGACGAGGCTCGTATCGAAACTCGAATGATTGATGCTCGATCCTCGAAACTATTTATGGATTTATATGGTTCCATTCTATGTGCAGCCTCAAGCATTGAATTTCGAGACCCGTTACCTGCCTACCGTCAGGCAGGCGAGATTCTACAACGTTAAACCAGCTTCGGTAATTGGAAACCGGTAATTGATTAAATCTTCATATCTCACCTCTTTGAGTAGCCAGTAAGGATACTCCTTCATCGAACAATTTAC
>JADFOU010000208.1 GCA_022562655.1 candidate division TA06 bacterium | reverse complement strand
TGCTGAATTTGCTGGCCTTCTTTCAGGGATGAGGAAAGCCTCTCTGGGAATGGGTGTTGGAAATCTTCGAGAGATGGTCATCACTGCTGAAGGATCAACTTTGGTGGCCCATATGATTGGAAAAGAATTTTACATCTTCATATCTCTGAAAGGAGAAGAGAAGAACTTAGGTCTTGCCCGGATCGAATTGAGAAGGTTAGCAGAAGAGTTTGGAGGAGCCCTATTATGAAGGAAATGGAAGAAATGGGGAATGAGGGAGCCTCTTCGGTATTTCAGGCAGAACTGGAAAGGGTTTTGCGCCGAATTCCTGGGTCCCTCTCTGCAACTCTTGTGGATGTAGATGGAATCGCCCTTGCCAGTTTTTCTGCAGATAATACTCTGAATGCTGATGTTGTGGCGGCTGAATTAGCCTCCATGGTAAAGGGGATGAAGAGAGCTTTTGAATCCCTCCGCACGGGCAAAATTCAAGAATTCTTGTTTGCAACCGATCAGGTAGTCATCGTAACCCGCTCAGTCGGAACAGAATTTTTCCTCTCCATTGTTCTCAAAGATGAACTGAGTCTGGGACTCTCCAGAGTAGAGACAAAGCGGCTTTCCAAAGACTTGGAGAAGGCCCTCCTTCTATGAAGGGTCACGTTCTCGTGACCCTTCTTCTTTTCGGCTCAGGAATTCTCCTGAGCCATTTCTTTTCCCCTCCTCTCTACATCCTACTCTCTCTTCTCGCAGTTCTCCTTCTCTTTTCCCTCTTCTCTATTCAAAAAGAGTTTTCAAATCTACTGATACTTGCTGCCCTCATTCTTTCCGGTCTCCTCTATCACGAATTTCGAACCGAATCCTATCCTCCCCATCATCTTTCTCGTCTCTCCTACTCCGGTATGGAGGTTCGCTTCAAAGGGAGGATTTTACAAGATCCCCTTCCGAAAGGGGAAAACCTCCTCTTCATTTGTAAAGGGGAAAGCCTCTTCACCCATGAGATAAACTTTTCAATCACAGGAAAGGTCCAAGTCACCGCATTGGGTCCTCATGAGGAGTTCAGATATGGAGATGTGATTCTCGTGAGGGGGCGACTCATCCGGCCTCGTGGACTCAGGAACCCAGGTGGGTTCGATCTTAGGGCTCATCTTGCCCATCAAGGGGTGTTTGGCTTGATGAGAGTGGAAGGGGAATCTATCCGGATTTTACAGCGGAACCAGGGAAACCCTCTGATTCATTCCCTCATCCTTCCAGTAAAGCACTTCATGGAACGAACTTTCCAGGCGACTCTCTCTGGAGAACCTCTGGGTCTCCTCCTGGGGATAACCCTCGGAGAAAGAGAGGCCCTTTCGTATCGAGTGAAGCGAGCTTTTGCGGATACGGGAACCATTCATCTCCTTGCCATTAGTGGACTCCATGTGGGAATCATCGGGATTATCATTTTTGGACTCCTGCGAGCCCTCCGGATTCCCTTCCATTTTTCCCTGATCGCTACGAACCTTTTTCTTTTAGGATACGCCTTCCTCACCGGTCTTCATCCCCCGGTCATTCGGGCAACCGTGATGAGTTTCTCTATCACTGCAGGTCTTCTCTTAGAAAGGGAGATCGATCTCATCAATTCATTAGCGATTGCGGGGCTCCTCCTTCTCTTGATCACACCTTCATCCCTTTTCTCAGTAGGGACTCAACTCTCCTTTGCAGCAACCTACTCCATTCTCTATCTTGTAAATAGATTTCAAAAACTCGTTCCTGCAATGAGAAAACGGACCTTTCTCGGCCGCTGGGTACTCCTTCCTCTGGGAGTCTCCATTGCCGCTCAATTGGGCGTAGCTCCCTTACTGGTCTATCACTTCCATCTCCTCCCTCTCGCTTCCATACTGGCAAACCTCGTTCTCATCCCTCTTGTCGGCTCCGCCATCGCCCTTGGATTTACAACTGTCTTGGCGTCCCTCATCTCTCTTCCTCTGGCACAACTCTTTAGTGCCGCCAATTGGTTCGTTCTCACCGGGATTCTACGTTCCGTCGAAATCCTGAAGGGGATCCCCTTCTCCTCATTTCATCTCCCCACTCCACCCATCTTCCTCATCCTCTTCTACTATCTTTTTCTCATTCTCATCGTTCAAGTGAAAGGTTCTCATAGGGCGAGGAAGAGGCTTCTCTTCCTCACGTTAATCGTTCTGAATCTCTTCCTCTGGCACCAAGTCTTTCAAAAAGACCGGATGGAGGTAACCTTTCTGGACGTGGGGCAGGGGGACGCCACCTACTTGAAGTTTCCCAATGGACGAACGATGCTGATTGATGGAGGAGACCGGTATGAGGATTACGATGCAGGAGAAAGGGTGATCTCTCCCTTCTTCTGGCATAAGGGTGTGCGCCGAATTGATCTGCTTCTTCTTACCCATCCCCATAAAGACCATCTGGGTGGACTTCCTTTTCTATTGGATCACTTTTCGGTTGGAATGGTCATAGACGCTGGAATTCCCTATCCTTCTTACCTCTACTTGGAATTCCTTCAAAAGATCCAGGAGAAGGGGATCCCCTATCAGAGGGTCCGGAGGGGTGATCGGATTCAGGGATTTGGATTCCCAATTGCTATTCTTCATCCGACTAACGAGATTGCATGGATCGCTGAGATGGATCGTAACTTCAATCTGAATGATGGTTCGGTAGTAATACACTTTCAAGAAAAGGAAATCTCCTTCCTCTTCCCCGGGGATATCCAGGAAGAGGCGACAAACCTCACAGAAGAACTCAAATGGACAACCGTTCTAAAGGTGCCCCACCACGGAAGCAGGGCTTCGAATCCTCATCTCTTCGTCTCTCACTTTTCACCGGAGATCGCAGTCATCTCCTGTGGATTCCAAAACCGATTTGGCTTTCCAGAGAAGGAGGTGCTTGAACGGTATCAAAAGGTGGGCTCCCGGATCTATCGAACGGATCGGGGAGGAGCCGTTCACTTACAAACAGATGGAGAGAAGGTTGAGGTCACCACGATGGAGACGAACCCTCGAAGATTTTGGGAACTTTTTGAAAGACCTTGACAATACAGAGAGGTATTCGTATAATGCGAGAGATGAAAAAGATTTTGGTCATATTAGGCACAAGACCTGACGCAATTAAAATGGCACCCGTGATTAAGGAATTGGAGAGATACCCCAAAGAAATGGAATCTATTGTTGTCGCCACTGCCCAACATAGGGAGATGCTGGACCAAGTTCTCTCTGTTTTCTCCATCCGTCAGGATTTTGATTTCAATATCATGGTCAAAAATCAAGATCTTTATCATGTGACAACTCAAATATTAGAGAAGATGAGAAAGATTCTTCAGGAGACAAAAACTGATCTTGTTCTCGTCCAAGGAGATACAACCACGTCCTTTGTAGGGGCTCTTGCCGCTTTTTATGAGAAGATACCCATTGGTCACGTAGAGGCGGGGCTCCGAAGTCATCAGAAATACAGTCCCTATCCTGAAGAGATGAACCGGAGACTCACGGACTCTCTGAGCGATCTCCATTTCGCTCCAACCCCCCTCGCCAGAGAGAATCTCATCCATGAGGGTATTTCTGCGGAAAGCATAACGGTTTCAGGAAACACGGCCATAGATGCCCTCTTCATGGTGAGCCAGAGAGAATTTCAATTTGAAGACTCAAGACTCAGAGAAGTGATCTCAAATGGAAGAAAGATCATTTTGGTCACAGCCCATCGCAGAGAGAGTTTCAATGAGCCTCTCCGAGAGATCTGTTTTGCCCTTTCCAGTTTAGCCAAAAAATTTTCTGATATTGAGGTGATCTATTCTGTCCATCTCAACCCCAATGTCCATCAACCGGTTCATGAGATCCTGGGCAAGAACGAGCGGATCCACCTCATTGATCCACCCGATTATACGACCTTCGTTCATCTGATGAAGCACTCCTATCTCATCCTGACCGATTCTGGAGGGATACAAGAAGAAGCACCTACACTGGGGAAACCCGTCATTGTCCTGCGAGAAGTGACGGAAAGGATTGAAGGGATAAGAGCAGGAACTGCGGTTTTAGTAGGAACGAAGAGAGAGAACATCATCGAAGAAACCTCCCGACTCTTGCAAAATTCGGAAGAATATCAGAAGATGGCCCAGAGGAAAAATCCCTATGGAGATGGAATGGCAAGTGAAAGAATTGTGAACCAACTCCGAATCCAGTTGGGATTAGTCTCCGAGATCATGGAAGAATATCAATCGCAAGGAGACTGTTAAATAAAATGCATATTCTCATTCACTCCACCTATTTTCTTCCTGAAGTGGGAGGAATGGAACATCACATTTACAATCTTGCAGTTGGATTGAAGAAAAAAGGACATCACGTTACACTTATTACAACGCGTTCCAATCGAAGTTTTCCATCACGGGAAATTATACAGGGCATTCAAGTCTACCGCAAAGGATTTGGAGGTAAAAACTTAATTGCATGGATC
>JADFOU010000207.1 GCA_022562655.1 candidate division TA06 bacterium | reverse complement strand
TTATTGAGCTGACCGCTCTGGATCTGGGGACTCCGGGGAAGGATAACACCTATGGAGCGGGGCGGATCGACTGCTGTGCCGCAATCAATGCTGTCACCGTGGGGATAGAGGAAAGCGCGAAGCTCATAACACGAGGGACGAAATTCGCCCTTCTCCAAAACCTCCCCAATCCCTTCCACACTTTCACCACTATTCATTATTCTCTATCTACTAAAGGAAAGGTAACCCTCAGGATTTATGACATCACAGGGCGGTTGGTGCGGACCCTGGTCAACGGGGAGAAGGGGGCAGGATCCCATGTTGTCCTCTGGAATGGAAGGGATGAGCAAAAGAGGGAGGTTACATCAGGGGTTTATTTCTACCGCCTGGAAGTTGGGGAACGTCGAGCCACGAAGAAACTGATTCATTTGCGGTAACCACAAGATTTCTCCTATTCGTGTGCTTGGCTGTTGGGTAACGGAGATCCCTGGCCTGCCGCCCCGAGCCCGATTCTCCATAGCCCCACCCACGGGCGGGCCTGCCTACCGGTCAGGCAGGCAGGACAGGCTTCGATTCACGAGATTAGTACTCCGCCTAAAGCGGAGTGAAATCCTGTTTTACTGAGAATTGCGGGGGCCCCAGTTTGGGCCCCTACGCTTTTTGTTTTGACTTTTTGGATGAGACTATTGGTAAGCCATGGGGATCGATTACGCAGGGTTTCAGGATGGGGATGGATCATGCTACCCGAAGATGATGTCTCGAAAGTGAATTTTAAAAAAAGGACTCATACAGAAAGTCCTTGACAGTATTGTTCGAGAGTAGTATTCTGTGATGAAAATGGTTCATACAAAAAAACAGGGGGCTCTCTTAAATTCCAAAAGTGAGGAGGTATAAATGAAAAGGGTCGGCTTATTTCTGATCTCTGCCCTAGTAGGGACTGGACCGTCAATGGTCATTGGGAAAAGTCTGAACAGTGGATTGGGTCAGAACAGTACCCTTCAAGGAGACTCGGAAGACCATAACATCGGAAATGTAACCTTCACGGTGACCCGATTTGGTGCAGCAGGATTCACAGATATTAATCAAACCCAAGGGAGCGGATTTGAATTTCCCAAAGGGATGACCAATTGGCTTTTTTATGGTGCTCTCGCAGTGGGCAATAGCCCGACTTATGTTGCGGATCGTCACTTCAATCTGCCTATGAACGATGTAGACTGGCAAACCCTCCCAGGGGATTCCCTCCTCTTCGGTCAAACGGTCTTTTCAGATCAGGATGGAATTGTCCACTATGATGATAGTGGGCATCCTGCACCCAAAGGGATTACGATCACACAGGACTCATGGGCATGGGCGATTCCGGGTCATGAGGACTATGTCATCCTCCACTACACCGTGGAGAACCGTGGCATCAATCCGGTGGAGAGTCTCTTTGTGGGTCAATTTATGGACTACGATCTGGGGACGGGCATAGGGGAAGCCCAGGATGACATGGCGGGAACAATCCCCATCGACCGTCTCGCCTATATGCACGACCCATCGGATTCAGCCTTTCCCTATGTGGGGTTCCGTCTTCTGGAGCCTACCACGGCTGCCAATCTATCGGTCATCAACCACGCTGCCTATGTCTATCCACCAACTGAGATGACGGACACGACCAAGTTCCGGTTCCTCTCCGGGGCCCTCAGCTTTCCCTCAAGCGACAGTGCCTTCGACTACTCTCTTATCGCATCCGCCGGTCCCTTCGATCTCGATCCCGGGGAGTGCGTCACCGTTGCTTTCGCCATTCTCGCAGGCGATAGCCTTGTCGATCTCCAGCAAAATGCCGACAGCGCACAGGCAATGTATGACCTGTTGGATAGAAATACGATTACTGCCTGTGAGTTCCCTACGGAGATCGGGTTTTTCCAGATATTTTACTCAAATGGAAGCACTCCTTATGACCTGGGTTTCCTCCTTCCCGGCTCACCTCCCTGGGATTTCAGTGTGGGACCCACAGATGTTGTGGATACGGTATCGGTCAGAAGAAAAGGGGGTATTCCCCATGCTGATTCCTTCCCCGAGGCGAGGTTTGTGTTAGAGGGGTGGTTATCCGGTTTTGGAGTTTCCGCCTACGCCTTTCTTACCAAAACCAGTGATGCCGTACTTTGGTATGGTGGTACTGATGGAGACACCCTTCCTCCTGTTCGATTTGATGAACCTTTACGATTTCTTGAGTTCCCATTAATGCTTGGAGGTGTATGGTCTGACACCGCTACCTTTAGTCTGGGCGGCATTCCGATGCAGATTGAAGAGGAGGCTGTAGTTGTGACCGGGGGAGATGTAACTGTCCCTCCTTTTGCAAACCTTCAGTCTTGGGTTCTCCAGACACGGACAATCCTCTCCACTCCCGTGACAAAAGACACGTCTTGGCGTTATACCTGGATCGTTGAGGATGTGGGTGTAGTGGCATCGGCGTCTAAACTGGGGGGTTCTCCCCAATTCAGCGTAGCGGATGAGTTCACAAGGTTATTTGGGGAGGGGATCGGTGTGGAAGAAGGCACGAAGGACGAAGGAAGAAACACGAACTTCGTGCTTCTTCAAAACCTCCCCAACCCTTTCCACACATCCAGCGCCATCCACTACTCTCTACCCACTAAGGGAAAGGTAACCCTCAGGATTTATGACATCACAGGGCGGTTGGTGCGGACCCTGGTCAACGGGGAGAAGGGGGCTGGACCCCAGGTCATTTTATGGGATGGAAGGGACGGTTTGAGCAGGGAGGTCTCTTCAGGGATCTACTTCTACAGGTTGGAGTCAGGGGACCTTCGAGCTACGAAAAAATTGATACTTTTCCGTTAAATACTCACCATCTCTCGTATAGCAAGGTTTGTAGGGGCGATCTGTGAATCGCCCCTACTCTTTTTGTTTTGACTTTTTGGTTGAAAGTGATAGGATAGAAATTGATGGAGAAAGCGGATCTGGTGGTGAAAGGGGCGAAGGAACTCCTCACCCTTGGCAAGACAGACAGGAATGTCCGTCCTACTGGACCCCGGAGAGGTCGGGAGATGTCCGAGTTGGGAATCGTTGAGGATGGTGCCCTGGCCGTTCGGGATGGAAAGATCGTCTTTGTGGGGAAGACGCAAGAGTTGAAAATGGGAGGGAAGGAGGAGATCAATGCTTCGGGGAGGGTGGTTCTGCCAGGATTTATCGATTCCCATACCCATCTCATCTTTGCCGGATCCAGAGAGAAGGAGTTTGAACGGAGGCTCCTGGGAGAGAGTTATCAGGAGATTGCAGAGGGAGGGGGTGGAATACTCTCAACGGTCAAGGCAACGAGGGACGCATCCAGGGAGAGTCTCTTTGAATTGGGGAGAAACCGTCTGGATGAGATGCTCCAGTGGGGGACGACTACTGTGGAGGTGAAATCGGGATATGGGCTGAGGACAGAGGATGAGATCAAGATCTTAGAGGTGATTCAAGAACTGAATAGAAAACATTCCATAGACCTCGTCCCTACTTTTTTAGGTGGACACGAGGTCCCCATTGAGTACCGAGGGAATAAGGAGGGATATATTCGGAAGATTGAAGAAGAGATGTTGCCCCAGATCTCCAAAATGAATCTTGCTTCTTTTTGCGATGTATTCTGCGAAGAAGGGGTCTTCGACTATGAGGAGTCCCGAAGGATTTTGAAAAAGGGAAAGGAATACGGATTGAAGCCTAAAATTCATGCAGATGAACTCAGTTCTTCCGGGGGTGCAGATCTCGCCGGTGAACTGGGAGCGATCTCTGCGGATCATCTCACCTATCCTTCCGAGAAGGGACTCGAGGGGATGAGGAGGAATGGAACGATTGCCGTTCTCTTGCCCGGTACCAGTCTCTTCTTACGCTCCGAAACTCATGCCCCTGCCAGGCGGATGATCGAGATGGGAATCCCTGTAGCTCTGGCTACAGATTTCAACCCTGGGAGTTCACCCATTCTCTTCATGCCCATCATTTTTGGATTGGCTTCCCTCCTCATGAGAATGACTCCAGCGGAAGTGATCACGGCGGGAACCATCAATGGGGCTTATGCAGTGGGGAAAGGGGAGAGGGTGGGGAGTTTGGAAGTAGGGAAAGATGCGGATTTTCTCATCCTGAATATAGACCACTATCGTCAACTTCCCTACTGGTTTGGACAGAATCTGGTTGAGAAAGTGGTAAAAAAGGGGAAGGTTGTATGGAACCGAAGTAGGGTGTAGGGTGCATGTAGTCGATAGTGGATTCAATTCAGAGGGCTGGAATATTGAAATTGAGTTTTGTTTTAATAAATGAAAAAGAGCTGGAAAGTTGAAGTGGGTTATCGACCCGAGATCTTTGATGCCGCCGGAGAGGGGCTCAAAAGGGATATTGAAGACCTTGGGATCAAAGCGATCCGAAAGGTTAGTGTGATCTATCAGTAATTACTCTAAGGTGATCTCGACAAAAAGGCTGTGA
>JADFOU010000206.1 GCA_022562655.1 candidate division TA06 bacterium | reverse complement strand
GGAGGGAATGGCCTTCGATTATACGGGGGACAACGCCTTTATGGATTGGATCGCCACCGATACCCTCTCCTTTGTCATCTTCAAGAATAGCGCTACAGACTCTTCTCACGGAATCGCCTATGACAACGGGGGCTGCACCTACAAGACCATCGGAACCTCCTTCGAGTTCGGGGGGCTGGAGGATGCCTCCGAAAGGGTCAGACTGGCAGACTCCATCATGAATTTCTTCTGCGTCCCGAAGGTGACTTTTGCCTGGGATGTGATGGTCTCCTCAATAGACACCCCGGCGACCTATACCCTGCAGACGGTTTTTCCTGAAGTCACAGTGCGAAATCAGGGGCTGAACACTGCGTCCTTCGATGTGGCCATCGAGATAAACCCCGGCGGCTACTCCGGCATTACGACCGTCACCAACCTTCTCCCGGATGAATCGAGGTCCATCCCCTTCACGAATCCCTGGACACCGGGGGGCTGTGGAACCCAGTATACCACCACTGCCTATACCCTTTTGGCCACGGATATGAGACCTGCCAACGATACCCTCACCAAGGACGTGACGGCATGGGATGACAGTTGGGAGATCCTCTCCCCCTACACCAACACCCCTCCAACGAACGATGGCGTAATTGGCGCCGCTGAGTGGCAGGACGCCACCCTACGGGACATCTCTGATTTCATAGGCAATGGGATGCAGGCCTTCCCCTGCGGATCTGCCATGCTCTATGTGATGAACGATAACGAAAATGTCTATTTCGCCTTTGATTTTACCCGGGATTTTAATGAAGATGAAAGTGACATGGCCGTCCTCTTCTTAGAAGACAACCACGACCATGCCTGGCCTCCCAGGCCAGACTCCAGTGAGGGGGAATTTCAGGCGTTCCATATCCCTCCACCGGCTGTTCCCTCGTTTCACTACTCCCCCAAATTTTGTTGTCCTAATGGTCAGGGACCTCGGGGTTTCATCGATATTGATGGATTCTCAAGCATCAACTCCGGTAACATGCAGTTCGAGTTCACCATCCCCCTGGGAGATACGAACTACTTTCTCAACGCCCAAATGGGGGACACCATCGGGATGTTCCTCCACGGGGGTCATAACCTCGAAGATCCGTCGGGGCTGAACTACGCATATTGGCCCTCCTCTGCCGCACTTGGATTTGGTGTGATCAATGATATGGGGGACCTCATACTCTCCGTCGGCGGGTTGGTTCACGATGGATCGGTGGACACCATCCTCTCGCCCGCCGGGCTCCCTGACTCGATCTTCGTCGGTACTCCCTTCAACCCCATAGCTCGGGTACGGAACGCCGGGACCCTGGTTGAATCCAACTTCAATGTCATCTGCACGGTCAGAGGTACCAACCCCTATGACGATACGGTGACGGTACCAAACCTTGATCCCGATTCAACAGTTCAGGTCACCTTTGCTAGACTGTGGACACCGACGACCGCTGCCATCGACACGATGTCCGTCTGCGTGGAGGTCCCCAACGATTCCAATTCCACCAATGACTGCTTCACCATATTGATCCAGTCTGTCCTTCCTATCGGGGTGGAGGAGGAACCCGTTCCCATCTTGATTCCAAAGGCATTCGGTCTCTCTCAAGGTAGACCCAACCCCACTTCTTCTACTGTCCAGATTCGCTTCGATCTTCCGAGGAGGAGTCGAGTCCACCTTCTGGTCTATGACATCACGGGGAGGGTGGTGAAGGTCCTCTTGGACGGAATCGAGGAGACAGGATACCGGTCTGTGGTCTGGGATGGAAGGGAGGAAACAGGCAGGGAGGCGGCTTCAGGGGTCTATTTCTACAAGCTGACGGCCGATTCGGGCTCTGGATCCCCTCCCTTCGAGGCTACCCGGAAGATCGTCCTCCTCCGGTAAAAGAAGGATGAATCGTGAATCGTAAAGGATGCAATCTGAATACCCGACTTTCAGTTCATTATCCAAACGATCTTGTGCTACCGGGAGGTGACTTCCGACGCACTTCATTAATGGAGGACGCTACAGAAGGCTGAACGATGAACCCTTTAAGCTATTTAATAAATCGCCCTTTAACCACCGCCTCTTTGGTGATTCTTCTTTCAGCCACTGGGCTTCAATGCCGAAAGGGAGAGGATGAGGAGCAGAGCGTGGTGGAGATCCCTCCGCAGAGGGTGGTGGAGACCCCTCCAAGGAATATCGGTCTTAATAGCAGTCTCGTCTTCGATGATTCTGGATCCCCCCACATCGCCTATCTAGACGCGAATGGCTGGGACGTGAAATTCGCCCAAAGGGATTTGGAGGGGTGGGAGATCGAGGTTGTGGATACGGCAGGGCGGGTGGGTGGATACATCTCCCTCGCAGTAGACGGTTCAGGGATTCCCCATATCGCCTACTGGGATGGAGCCGACAACTATGATCTCAAGTATGCCCGCCGGACGGGGTCGTCGTGGGAGGTGATCCTCCTGGATGGTGGTTCTGAGCATGTCGGCCGGTTCTCCTCCCTCGCCCTGGACGGCTCGGGAAACCCCCACATCTCTTACTACGAGAAGACCCATGGGGATCTAAAGTATGCCCGATGGACGGGGTCGGCGTGGAAGATCGAGAGAGTGGATACTCTGGGGGATGTCGGGTTGAATACCTCCCTCGCCTTTGACTCATCGGGGAACCCCCATATCGCCTACTATCATGGGTTCTACGAAGATTTGAAGTTAGCCCGCTGGACGGGTTCGGACTGGACAATTGAAAAAGTAGATACCACGGGGAAGGTCGGTCTGACCCCTTCCATTGCCTTCGACAGTGCGGGACATCCGAACATCTCCTACTGTGACGCAACCCAGAAGAGCCTGAAGTTGGCTCGCTGGACTGGAACTGCATGGGAGATTGAGGTGGTGGATCGGTTAGAAGAGGTTCCTCTCCCCTCTCCTTAGGCGATTCTCCGAACCGATAACTGGGGAATTTTGACCCAAATCACCTCAACCCCTCTCTCTTGACTCCCAGGAATGAATTACTGTAAGTATTTTAATATTAATATCTTAAATCTAAACTGCTCCGATCATTTGGACCCTGAGAGATCCATCCTCAACCCTTCCATTCAATCAAGCTGCAGGATCTATTTATCTATATTTAACACTACTTAAAGACAGTGACTGCTTTTTATAAACAGATTAGGGAGAGAAGAGGTATCCTCCCCTTTGGGGTAAATTGCCCCATGACGGGGCAAAATTACACAAATTGGATGGGGGCTTCTTCTGGGCCCTCTTTATTTAAGTCATTAATATTTAAAGGCTTATATAAAATTTCTCCTCTCTCCGCCCCTTGGAACGGTTTTTGCTATATATATTTACACATGAGGGGAGTAAAAATTTTTCATTGAAGGAAAGGAGGTGGTTATTCATTTCAAGGAACGGTATCTAATGTTTAAGAAAGGAGGTGATGGAAAAATCTGGTTTGGCTTTCCTTCATTGAATCCTTTCAATGAAGGGTAAAAACTTTTCATTGGTATTCACGAGGAGGAAAGGATGAAAAAGTTGTTTATCGTTCTAGGATTGGTGAGTATCATGGTTGCTGGGGCAGCCCTCTATGCTGCCAAGGCTGACAAGGATACCGCCAACCCAGGAATGGCTGTAACGTCGATCTTTAATGAGGACTGGGCACAGGATGAGAGGTCTATGGCCCTCACCACGGAAGGACTGGATGAGTTCCTGCCGAAGACCATTATGCCTGAGCCGGTCAAGACGCTGAGCCCCGATTATGGGGATCTGCTTGGTTCCTGGACATGGTCCGAGATCGGAATCTCGGGCAACGGTTTTGACGGCGCTGGGCTGACCTACAATGGTGAGTTCCTCTACCTGCCCAACCAGTTCAATAACAGGATCTACGTCGTTGACCCGACCGTGGAACCCCCAGTGGCAGTGGGCTTTTGTTCCCCCACCTTCACCGGGCTTACCCCTTGGTCGATCTGGAATGTGGAGGGGGATGCACATCCTCTCGGATTCGGCGATGCGACCTTATTCACAAACGACGTATTCAGGCAGATGGACGATACCTACCCCGCAGCAGACTGGTGTTCTGAGCACTGCAACTTTACACCGATAACCGGGGGTTCCTTCGAAGCCGACGGGACCGAGAACCTCGACGAAGGGGGCGACTTCTATGTCCTCACTGTCGCTGCAGGCAATGGCATCAAGAAGTATAACCGGTCCGGGGGATGCATTACGGGTCCCCTCGAGACCATCGTCAACAGTGAGTGGGCATTCATCTCCCAGAGAGCCCTCAGTTACAACCCGGATGACAACGCCTTCTACGTAGGAGGGTGGAATGTGGACAAGATGTGGGAGATCACACGGACCGGGGAAGTCATCCCCGGAAGGGATTTCCCTGCCGACAATCCCTCGGGAGCCGCATACGACAATGTCAATACCTCTGGAGGAGAACCCATCCTGTGGGTCCAGTCGAACACCT
>JADFOU010000205.1 GCA_022562655.1 candidate division TA06 bacterium | reverse complement strand
CGAATACCTTCAGTAACCCCTTTAACAGCACCTATGATGCCTTAGTGGACGGCCCCCTGGGAACAACAAGTGGCCGCGTCGCTTATCGAGGCTTTGGCATAATAAGTCCTGCAGCCCAAGGGTACAGTATCCGGGGGTATGGTGCTGAAGCACCTTTGTCTCTTCTCCTTACTTCTTATCGCTGATCTTCGATAAGAAAAAAATCTAATTGTAGAGGCTCAAATCTTTGAGCCTCTCTTTTTATTAAGAAATTCATTCAGAATAGATAATCCGATCACTTCTATCATTGTCTTGGCTATGGCCTTTTTCTCGAAATAATAGCGTTAATATTCTGTAAGCGAGGTATTACAGTTCTCTTTAACTCCCACAGAATATGGAATGGACTTGACAGAAGTGATGAAATGCAGTATAGTTATAGTTAATAATGTTTAGAGGTAGCAATGTTTTTAAACCATTTAACGAATTTACCTTTCAAAGAAATAAATTATTTGGACTGAACGAATTGTAAATAGATTATAGATTAAGTTCACCATTAAACCAGTTATGATTCAATCCGATGAGAAGTAACGGGAGAAAGTCAGATGAACTGAGGTCTGTAAAGATCACACGAAATTATCTCAAGGATGTAGAAGGATCGTGTCTGATTGAGGCGGGGGAGACCCATGTGATCTGCTCAGCAACGATCCAAGAGACGGTACCCTCCTTTCTGAAAGGAGGGGGTGAAGGATGGATTACGGCAGAATACGGGATGCTCCCTCGGAGTTCGAAGGTAAGGATAGAGAGGAGAAGGGTTTCAGGTAGGTCTCAAGAGATCCAGCGTCTCATTGGAAGATCCCTTCGAGCTGCCTGTGACTTCTCTCTCTTGGGGGAACGAACGATCCTCCTGGACTGCGATGTCATTCAAGCGGATGGTGGGACGAGAACCCTTTCGGTGACTGGCGCCTTCGTCGCTCTCTATGATGCCATAGAAAAGATGCTTCACTGGCGGATCATTTCAAGATCTCCAGTTCTTCACTTCGTAGCCGGTGTGAGTTGTGGGATTGTGGATGGACAACTCCTTCTGGATCTCTGCTATAAAGAAGATTTTAAAGCCCTCGCTGATTTAAATATCGTGATGACAGATAATCAGCAGTTGGTGGAGATTCAGGGGACTGCGGAGGGAAGACCCTTTGATGAAGGTGAACTTACACAAATGATCGGTCTTGCGAAGAAAGGAATCTCGGAGTTGATTCAAATCCAGAAAGCAGCACTGGGAATAGAATATTAAAGTAGCAGTCTGCAGTAGTCCCGCCACGGGCGGGACCACTGCTACTAAATAAAAAGAGATGTTTCAAACGGTTGTAGCAACAGGAGGGGCTCGACTTGATAAATATCTTGTAGCGGCGGGAACGGGTCTCTCCCGTTCTGAAATTCAACGGTTAATCGAAGAGGGGAGGATACTGGTCGATGGGAAGGGGACAAAACCCCATCATCGAATTCGAAAAGGGGAAAGGATAGAGGTCCTCTTTGAGAAGCCCGCCTCAGGTGGGAGGTCAGTGATCGAGCCGGAAGAGATTCCCTTGGACATTGCTTATGAAGATGAAGATCTGATCGTATTGAACAAATCTGCCGGGATCGTTGTCCATCCAGCAATAGGGAATTCACATGGAACTTTGGTGAATGGACTATTGTATCACTGTAAGAATCTCCCTTCCGCTTCGTCTGAGACCCGCCCGGGAGTTGTCCATCGCCTGGATAAGGACACGACTGGACTTTTAGTCTTTGGAAAAACTGATTTTGCCTTGCAAGAACTCATGACTCAAATGAAGAAAAGGAAGATGACACGGAGATATCTGGCTTTAACCTGGGGTCGTATCCCACAAAGATCAGGAGTGATTGAAGCTCCCATTGGACGACATCTCCTGGATCGAAAGCGGATGACCGTCACACCCCTCCGTTCTCGAAACTCCCTCACCCGTTATACTCTATTGGAGCGATTCTCAATTGCTACCTATATCGAACTTCAATTGGAGACCGGTAGGACACACCAGGTGCGGGTACACCTGGCTCATTTCGGATACCCAGTTGTAGGAGATCCAACGTATAGTGGAAGAAAGAAGGGAATGATTAAGGGTTTGATCCAGAGGGACAAAGGGACGCCCCGAAGGGCAGGGGGCCCGGCAGGGTGGTCGGCCTCAGCCGATTTGGAGAAAGTCATCAATCAGATTCTCCTTCTTATCTCCCGTCAGGCTCTCCACGCAGCGATATTAGGATTCTTTCATCCAAGAAAGAAAGAGTGGATGGAGTTCAAGGCACCTCTTCCGGAGGATATGACAGGACTATTGTCTTACTTCAGATCAATGCAAAATTAGCAATGATTAATGGAGAGTCAAAGCGAACTCACCAAGTGGACAAAATTCGAAATTTTGAATTGCTAATTGTTGATTTTACAATGAATCCTCTTTAACCATCTGAACCGAATGGGTAAATCCATCATCATCGTTGAATCGCCAACAAAGGCGAGAACCCTGGGACGATTTCTGGGGAAGGGATTCACCATTCTCTCTTCTGTAGGACATATTAAGGACCTTCCAAAATCCAAACTGGGTGTGGATATACAAAATGGATTTACTCCCCACTACATTACGATCCGGGGAAAGGGAAAAATTCTGAAACAATTAAAAACGGCTGCCAGGAATGCAGATCAGATCTTTATTGCGACCGATCCAGACCGGGAGGGAGAGGCAATCGCCCAACACATTGCTGAGGTGGTCGGGGGTGAGGGTCAGACGAAGGCGGGGCGAACCCCAAAGATTCAAAGGATTTTAGTTCATGAAATCACAAAAGAAGGTATTCTGGAGGCGTTGAAAAATCCTGGAAAGATTGACCGACAGAAGGTGGAGTCCCAACAGGCAAGGAGAGTTCTGGATCGTTTGGTGGGTTATGAGGTGAGTCCAGTCCTCTGGAAAACAATTCGGAGGGGTCTCTCTGCGGGAAGGGTTCAATCCGTTGCCTTAAGGATCCTCTGTGAACGGGATGAGGAGATTGAAAAATTTTCTGAGGAGGAATACTGGTCAATTCTTGCACAATTAAAACCCGAAAACCGGGAAGAAGAATTTGAGGCTAAACTGGTCAAGATCAATGGGGAGAAAACGGAGAGAATTCAGGAAGAGGAAGCGAAAAAGATCGAAGAGGAGTTGACCCGAATTACCTTTCAGGTTAAGAAATTCAACCGAAAGGAGAGGAAGACTTCTCCATATCCCCCTTTCATCACGAGCACCCTACAACAAGAGGCATCAAGACGCCTCAGATTATCAACAGCCCAGACCATGCGAATCGCACAACAACTTTATGAAGGGGTAGAGGTGGGAGGGGAGGGTGGCGTAGGATTGATCACCTATATGCGAACCGACTCGGTCCGGATCTCTCAAAAGGCTTTGGAAGCGGTGAGAGATTATATTCAAAAGAATTTTGAACCTCCCTATCTTCCACCAAAACCTATGTCTTACAAGTCCAGGAAGACAGCCCAGGAGGCTCATGAGGCCATTCGCCCCACCGATCTTCGCCGAACCCCAGAAAAGATGAAATCATTTCTCAGGCCGGAACAGGAAAAATTGTATCGCCTAATCTGGGAGAGATTTTTAGCCTCTCAGATGAGCCCTGCCCTTTTTGATACAGCGCAAGCGGAGATCACGGCTGGAACCCAATACGAGTTTGATGCAAAGGCAACTTCGCCCCGATTTGATGGGTTTATGAAGGTTTATCCCATAAAGGTGAAAGAGGAAGATGAAGGCTTTCAGAAATCTCTTCCGGATCTCAGTGCGGGAGAGACCCTCACCCTCGAAGGCCTCTCCACAAAACAGCACTTCACCAAGCCTCCCCCGCGCTATACCGAGGCGACCCTTGTGAGAGAGTTAGAATCAAAGGGGATCGGAAGACCCAGCACTTATGCCCCCACGCTCTCCACGATCCTGGGAAGGGGATATGTGGAGCGAAAGGAAAGGTTATTAATCCCTACGGAATTGGGGATGATGGTCAACCGGATTCTCATCCCTCATTTTCCGGATCTCTTCGCCATCGAGTTTTCGGCTCAAATGGAGGATAAATTGGATAAGGTGGAGTCTGGAGAATTGAAGTGGGTAGAAGTCTTACAGGAGTTTTATCCTCCTTTTGAAATGAAACTGAAAGCATTTCGGGAGAAGAGCAGCAGTTTGAAGGAGAGTTTTCAAGAGAAGACAGACATCCAGTGTGAGAAATGCGGGAACCCAATGGTGATTAAACTGGGGAGATATGGGAAGTTCCTCGCCTGCTCCAATTATCCAGAGTGCAAGAACACAAGGCCTTTAGAAACAGAAGGAGCGGAGCAGAGTGGCGAGATCTGTGAGAAATGTGGCAAGGAGATGGTGTTGAAACAGGGGAGATATGGACGGTTTCTCTCTTGCTCCAATTATCCAGAGTGCGATTTTACAAAACCTA
>JADFOU010000204.1 GCA_022562655.1 candidate division TA06 bacterium | reverse complement strand
GGCTTGCGGCCTTCTATAACCTCTTCGATGACACGGTCTACTCTATATTCAATTAACGCATCTTGTTTATAATCATAAACCCGTTTTGAATATATTGGTGCTTCATCCTCAGTCAGTTTCGTGAATTCTAAAAAAGTGTGGAACCAAACATCGTGTTTAATTAATAAAGACGGCCCTATTGGATTTCTAGTTATTGCTCTTCTTGCTAGCTCTAGTTTTATCTCGGCTTGAAATCGCGCTACATTGGTCGTAGCAGTTGGATCGTACCCATCTTGCATCTGCATAACTTCAAGGAGTTCCCTGCAACTAACAACATCTGGATCTTCATAATTAGATCTTGAAGGAAGTACAGGGGTTAGTCCGAAATGTATGAAAATCAACGCAAGGATAATAACCATATGTTTTATTGCGGATTTCAAATCGATCTCCCAACTCATTATTAGAAGGTCCGGTCTAAAGCGGACATGCTAGGTCTAGCAGCCCTCTAATGCCTCAGCTAAGCCGCGGGTCAACGGGCTTAGCGAGTCACCCGTCGGCTTGAGCTAGTTGTTAACCCGGATCGCATAGCTTCAACTTCCACCAAACATTTCTTGAACTTCCTGCACAAAATCCCAGATCGCCAACCCGATAATCAGGGACATAATACTAATTTTTCCTTTTTTCCCTCTTCCTGACTAAAAGGGGACGCAACCGTTTTTTATGAATTTAGACGATTCTTTTTACGATTTTCATCTTCAAAAAGGAACTACTCGCGTCTGTTACCTCTTTGTGGTACATGGTAAGGAATTCGTTCAACAACTGCACTAGTTAGCCGTAGCATAATGCTATTACCCCCCGCAAATGCCAAGAAAAGGGTTGCGTCCCCTTTATTTCGTTTACTGGGAACTAAGAGCGGGCGCTAATACTTCACTCACAAACGTTTCTACCGAGCGCGGCGGGTTCCCCGTCACCGATTGGACATCCTCAGTTGTAAAATCACCCCATCCCTCGCTATAGGCCCTGGAATAGTCAGTCATCACCTTTGCGAACCAGTCACCCATTCCCATTTTGAGTATGCTTTCTGTTACGGCTTCTAGAGGTACTGCCACATAGTTCACTTCCTTGCCGATAGCCGACGAAATGGTCTTTGCAACGTCACGGAACGAAATAGCTGCCGGACCTGTGAGGGTATAAGTTTTCCCTTCATGCCCGCTCTCTGTGAGGATCTTTAGGGCAACATCGGCTATATCTCTGACATCAACCATTCCAAGACGACCTTCGCCCATCCCCCAATACATGGCACCATCTGAACCAATCGATTCTGCGGACATGAACAAATTTTGCATGAAAAAGTGTGGTCTGATGATGACATAGGACAATCCAGAGTCCTGAATTTCTTGTTCAGTCTTGAAGTGCAGGCGTCCGTTATCTGTCGGAGCATCCTCAGCAGCCCCTAATACCGATATTCGGACGATGCGTGGGCTCCCCGCTCGTTTCGCCGCAGCAAGGACATTGCTGGTTTGAACCACCGCATCAGGATTCGGGGCGGTGATCAGCAAAACTGAACCGACCCCATTCATAGCGGTGTCAAGGGACTCGGAGTTTGCGAACTCCCCTTCGACTACTTCCACACCCGCATCCTTGAGACCCTGGGCTTTTTCGGGGTTCCTGACAAACCCCCGGATAGAAGCTCCTGCTGCTTGGAGACCTGGGATGAGGATTCTGGCGATGTTTCCGGTCGCACCTGTGATGAGAATTTTATCTGACATAACCTTCTCCTTTCTTATTAGGTTTCTTGATGATAATACCCTTTTGCAAATACGAGATTGAAAAGTGCTAAAAGGGGACGCAACCCTTTTTTATGAATTTAGACGAACCTTTTTACGATTTTCGTCTTCAAAAAGGAACTGCTCGCGTCTGTTACCTCTTTGTGGTACAGGGCAAGGAATTCGTTCAACAACGGCTCTATCTAGCCGTGGCATAATGCTATTCCCCCCCCCGCAAATGCCAAGAAAAGGGTTGCGTCCCCTTTATTTTCTGATCCTCTATAATAGGATTTATAAACTGGAAAAGACTGATGAAATTGTAACGAATACATGACACCTTGTCAAGATACATAATTTAGATTTACTAACAACGAGTGAGAGAAGATTCAATCAGTCATCATTACTTACTTCGAATCCACATCACTGCCACCATTCTCCCCGTCATTCCTCTCTCTCTCCGATAGGAGAAAAATTCCTTTTCTCGACAGGCAGTACAGATCCGGTCCGCCTCAGGCGGATTGATCTTCTTTATGCCCTCCTTTAACAACTGAATCTCCACCGCTTTCCCCAAATTTAGAAAAACCCTGCTGTCTCGTTTTTCTAATGCTTCCGGAGCCACTTTATGAAAGGACTGAATTACCTCCTCTCCCACCTCGTAACAGCAAGGTCCGATTGCGGGACTCATATGGACCTCGCAATCCTCTGGCTCTGACCCGAATTCCCGATTCATCTTTCGAAGAGCCTCATTCACGATACCCTGGTGGACCCCTCTCCAGCCGGAATGAAGGAGACCAACAACTCTCTTTCGAGGATCGTATAGAAATAGAGCAAGACAGTCGGCAATGGTCATTCCAAGGACGAGACCAGACGTCTGTGTAATAAGCCCGTCACAGATTGGTGATTCGTGATTGGTGATGGGTGATTTGTAGGAGAAAACTTCTTTTCCATGGACCTGCCCGGGAATGATTACTCTGGAGGGGTTGATTCCAAGGGCCTGATAGAACCGATCCCGATTCTGCGCAACATTCTCTCTCCTGTCCCCAGAAGAGAAACCCATGTTGAGGCTCTCATAAGGAGGTGGACTGACCCCCCCGATCCGGGTGGAGACAAAACAAGAAACCCCTGGCCATCCGTCATAACGGAGAAATGTGAGACCATTCTTCTTTTCCTTCTGCCAAATCACCAAAGAATTTGGTTAAAGGGTAATTGGTTAAATTTAACAATTTAACTTTATAACGATTTAACATCTTCTATTCTCATATCCTTTACAACAAGGAGTAGAGGCGTACTATCATCACCTCTGCGCTCTCTTAAATACTCATCCTCCTTTAAGGAGAAGACCAGGGAGATCCTGTGGTTACGATCTTGAATAGAAGGTAAAAAGGATGAGAATCCGAAGCCTATGACTGCCAGAACCCGATCCCCATCTCGAATCCGAAACTTGAGATGCCTCTCCCCCACGACCCGGGGATGTCCAACCACCTCAACATTTCGAAGGAGAAAGAGGGGACGAGGGTTTTGGGAACCATAAGGCTCCATCTGGACAAGGGTTTGATAAAGATTTTTTTCAATCTCCTTCATTTCAATCTCACTATCTATGAAAATCTTGGGCCTCAATCCCTCCTCAGTAATTTCGGAATTGGCGACCTCTTCAAAACTTTTTTGGAACCCCTCCAATTGATCCAGACGGAGAGTGAGACCGCAGGCTTGCTTGTGTCCCCCGAAGCTAATGAGATTTTCCTCACATTTCAGGAGAGCCTTGAAGAGATGAAAGCCCGGAATGGATCTGCCAGACCCTTTCCCTCGATCCCCATCCAGGGCGATCAGAAAGGTGGGACGGTGAAACTTCTCAACCAACCGAGAAGCAACGATCCCAATCACACCCTCATGCCATCCCTCTTGTGCCAGCACGATCTCTTTTTTCTCCGAGAGATCTATCCCCTGGACTTTCTCAAGAGCTTCCTCAAGGATCTTCTTCTCAATCTCTCTTCTTGCCCGATTCTCCTCATCCATCTTTTTTGCAATCATCAATCCTTCTTCCGCGTTTTCCGTGGTAAGAAGTCGTACTGTTTCTGATGCAGAGGCAAGGCGTCCCATCGCATTGAGGCGGGGACCTAAAACGAAACCGATGTGATAGGCATTGATCTCCCTCTTGTCAATTTTAGAAACGGAGAGGAGGGCTCGAAGTCCGGATTTTTTCGTTTTCTCTAAAACCTTCATTCCAAAGCTGGCAAAGATTCGATTCTCTCCCTTTAACGGGACAACATCTGCTACCGTTGCCAGAGCCACGAGATCCAGATGATAAAGTACTTCCTTAGAATCTTTTCCCATACGATGAACAAGTGCTTCAGCCAGTTTGTAGGCAAGACCGCACCCAGACAGATCTTTAAAGGGATATTCATCCCCCTCCTGTTTCGGATTGAGAACGGCCAAAGCTGGAGGGAGGTGCACATCTCCATACGCCCCAGTCTTCAATTCATGGTGATCTGTCACTACCATCTCCATCCCCAACTCTCGGGCAATTTTTACCTCTTCATGGGCGGTGATCCCGCAGTCCACAGTGATTATAAGTTTTGCACCCTTCTCGCTAACAGATTTTATCCCCTCTCGGGAGAGGCCATATCCCTCCCGGAGACGGTGGGGTAGATAAAAATCACAATCTCCGCCCAACATGTGAAAAACTCGAAGAAGAAGAGCGGTTCCCGTCGTTCCAT
>JADFOU010000203.1 GCA_022562655.1 candidate division TA06 bacterium | reverse complement strand
CAGTCTGAGCTATTCCCGCTCGTTTTTTTACAAAATACTATAAAAAAAATCCCTTGTCAAGAGGATTTTGATTTTGTAGGCGACCGATTCGGGCCCAACACCACAGGGCGAACACTTGGGTTCGCCCCTACATTTTTTAAAATAAGGTTACTGAATTATTCCAAGCCAGTCCTTCATCAGGAAGAAGACCCTGCCTATGAGGAGGGAGACACGGGCCATCACCGTATAGCCGAAGGAGGCACCAAAACCAATCATCAAGAAGATGATCCCGATCTTGGAGGCTCCGCCGAGAACGCCTTTATGCTCCCGGGAGAAGAAGAAGTAGGAGAGAACACAGAGGACCCCAAAGGTAGTCAAGGGGATGCTGATGAGATCGATGAAACCCCCAAAAGTAGGGGTGCCAAAAAAGGTGGACCATTCCTCTGTCCTGAAGAGAGGTTCCATGGTTCCCTTCATCTGAGCTAAGATTTGGGCTTGCATCACAGCAGGAATAGATATCCCGGAACCCACCCCTACATAGAAGGCGATGGACCATCTGCTGAGCCACCCTAAACGGGGAATAAAACGGAGGAGGAAGAAGAAACCCAGGAGCCCCGGTATGATCAAGTAGAGTTTCCCTTCTGTGAAGAGCGGGTGAAGAAGGTTGGGGTAGAGTGAGTTATAAGAGAAGATGACGACATAGTAACCAGCGGAGATCCCCACAAAGAGATGCTCGGCAAACTTATAGAGGGGGTTGTCTTTATAGAGAAAGGAGAAGATGGCGAGGGTGAGGAGAGCCCCGATCCATATCCAGAGATCTGTGGAAAGTGTCATTTTTGGACTTTAGACTTTAGACTTTAGACTTTGGACTTACTCCTTCGCTGTATAAAATATCCTATATTTCCAAATATTACTAAAAGAACAATGAGGAAATGGACGATGGACTGAACGTCCATACCGACGGTGGCGAAATCGGGGTGATGGACAAGTTCTTCATACTCCGCTGCTCCCTTGAGTCCCCCTAACAACCCCACCAGTTGATCGGTCTGAAGATAGGGATAGAATTGAGGAACCATCACGGCTGTGGCTCCGGCGGCAATGGTTTTGTGATATCGAGCCCCCGCATATGCAATCCAACTTTCGATGATTGCCGTTCCAGAGATGGTAACGATCAGGGGAATGTCGGC
Source organism: candidate division TA06 bacterium (assembly GCA_022562655.1). Lineage (GTDB taxonomy): Bacteria > Hydrothermota > DG-26 > E44-bin18 > JADFOU01 > JADFOU01. The sequence goes on along the minus strand of JADFOU010000203.1, from coordinate 3,295 downwards.
AAGCGTTTTGATCTCTTGCATCATTGGAAGTTCTCCAACGGGTGTCCCATAGTAGTCTAAGGGGAAGGTCCCGTGAATGTCTTCCCCCATAGAGAGCATCACAGCAGCAGTTCCCACCTTATAACCCAAATAGACGTAGTCCTCCCCATAGGTATTGTTGAACTCCTGAGAGATCTGAGTGGTCACCTGTTCCGCCAGGCCGGGACCTCCGGGCAGGAGGGTCATCACCACGACCCGAATATTCTTATCAAAACAATGCCTCAGGAGGGCAATGGACATGGGGTTCAGTTCAGGTACTGTACCGGGATCATAGTCCATCGAGAGGAGGAGGGGACCCCGGGTGGGTTCCAGGGCTTCAATCGACTCATAGAAATCCCTCGCTGGCTTCGTGATATCCACCGGAAGTCCGAGGGGGGCGAGGAGGGGAATCACGACTGCGAGGCCTACGAGAAGAAAGATCGCCCTCCGATCGGTGGTCAAAAACTTGAAGATGGGATTCTTCATCACTCGCCTCCGCCGATATAGGACCGTTCAATTCCGAGGATGATCTTGAGAGCTGTGGAGATCACCCCCAGTCCAACGCCAATCATAATTCCCCGCTTCGCTGCCATACTTGGGACCTCTAAAATCCATTCGGTCAGGTCGGGAAACCCAGACCAGAGGAAAGTACCCAGAGGAACCCGACCGATCATCATCACAATTGCAGCCCCCAGAAGGAGTGTGGCATCAACAGTCCTTGCCCGGAAAGCCCGATAGGCGGCTGATGCCATAAAGAAGGCGAGGATGGAGAACATCGTTGCTTCCAGAGGAACCTGGACATGGTTAAAGAGGTTCATAAAGAGGGAACCTTCCTTGATCCCTGTCTTGAACCCAATCACGATCATTCCAATGAGGCTTGTAAGGGTAACCAGACTGTATCCCCAACCAGAGGTTCTCCTCCGAATCCGGATGGAGTGGAGGCGCATGAGGACCAATGATCCAAAAATGAGGGAGAAGGTGAAGATGATGATGAACCATTTGAGAATCTCCTGATAGATTACCTGAGAGACCCTGTGGGGGACGAAGAACTGGAGGGTCATGAAAATCCCGAAAATGAATGTGATGGTTAGGGGGACTCGACGGCGCATTAGATCAAATAGTAAAGAAATTCGTAAAGAAGGTGATATTCAGGGTGGTCAAGAGAATCCCGATGAGGATCGCGGCTCCAATGACTATCTTTGCCCAGTCCTGCCCTTTCAGACTGCCCAGGGACATTGGTTCTTTCGAAAGATAGGCACTGGCGGCATAGAGTTCTTCTCCAATCAAGGTATAGTCGCAGGCGGTGATGAAGAAGGGGAGTTGGGCGACCGCATCTGTTCCAGCAATCTGGATCGCCCCTGTGGATGCCCCTGTCTCTGCAAGGATGAGGGATTCCGCATAGAACATTCCAAGAAAGAGATTGGTTGCCGGCTTCTCTCTCACCATAATCCCACTCACCGCTGAGGCATAACCGAACTGGCTGTAGGTGACATAATAGATGTCATCCTCCCGATAGGCATCAGGACGCCCTTGACTGAGATATGCCTCCCGTACTACCTCTCGACAGACAGGCATCACTATGGGATCCCTATTGGGAATGATGATCCGGCTCTTATAGTCTGCCGTTTTTCTCGCCACTCGCGAGAGTATGTTGAGTGAGGCGAGAGTGGCGACATCTTCAATCACACTGATCCCCGGGACAAAGAGGATAGGCTTTCCCATCTCCGTTGCTCGTCCGATGGCTTCATCAATCGCATCAAGGCCCGCGATCTTCCGGACAAAGAGTTCTTTCCCCTTACGGGCACTGTAAATGAAATAGAGGAGAAGGAAGGAGTAGATCATAACTCCAATGAGGACATTGGTTCTACTGGTATCGTAGAGCTGTCCCTTGGATCGAACCGGACCTACTTGTTCGGAATCAGAAAACCCGATTGGGGCTATTGCTCGAATGAGATAGAAATAATCTACACCATCCTCCACCTCTTTATCTTCAAAATTCTCTGTTCCAAGAGAGACTTTTCCTGCAGAGATCCCTTCTCCATCAGGATCAGTGAATCTGAGGATTTCATACTCGATGAGAGTCGTATCCTCCAGAGATTTCTTCCACGTGATAGTGACGGAGCGACCGGCATCGTTGGGAGTATCAAAGACCTTGATATCAGTTGGAGGAGAGGGAGGGGTTTGAGGGTTGGAAGAATGAGGCAGAAAGCAGGAGAAAGTGAAAAGAATGAGAAAAATGATGCATCCGCGCATGAACGTTCCTCCCGAAGGGCCGGGGGCTGAGTAGGGGGGTCGGGCTCGGCTGACGAAGTACTGTCAGTCTATCGTGATGAAAATCGAATGTCAAGGAAATTCCTAAGCGAATAAAACAAATTTGGTGAATGGGTAATAAAATCCGATAAATCCACTGATGAAGATTGACTCTCAAATTTTAAGAGTCGTGGGGATTTTTTCATGAGAAATAGTTCTGATGTAATTGAGTTCAAATTCCAATCGCTTTGCTTTGGGAAGTTTGTCAATGATGAGGACGCCGTTCAGGTGGTCTACTTCATGCTGAACCACTCGGGCAAAGAGGTCTGTCGCCTGAATCTTCAAGTTCTTTCCTTCTGGAGAAAGCCCTTTCACCATCACATCTGTTGCCCGCTTCACAGTTACCCGAGCCCCTGGAATGCTGAGACATCCCTCCTCTAAAAGGTCTTCTCCTCTTGGCTTGGAGAGCTCCGGGTTGATGATTGCGATGGGTTCTTCCTCCGGCAGACCCATGACGATCACCCGCTGGAGAATTCCCACCTGGGATGCGGCAAGGCCGACCCCGCCATGAGTCTTCATTGTTTCTATCATCTCTTGGATGAGGGTTCTCACCTCTTGGTCGATTTCCTTAACCGGTTCTGAGACTTCTCTCAAGACGGGATCGGGATAGAGTCGTATCTGGCGCATATCGGAAATATGAATAATCAGTGGTCCCGCCCGTGGCGGGACTACTGCAAACTGCTACTCTTACTTTTATTTTTCGGTCACCTTAATATGTAGTTCCTTCAACTGCTTCTCCTCAACTTCAGAGGGGGCTCCTTCTAAAAGGGCCTGGGCTGTGCTGGTCTTGGGAAAGGGGATGACATCCCGAATGGTGGAACTTCCCACCAGGAGGGCGACGATCCGGTCAATCCCCGGGGCGATTCCTCCGTGAGGGGGAGCCCCATATTGAAAGGCTTCCAAAAAAAATCCATACCTTCGATTCACCTCCTCCGGAGAAAGACCGATCACTTTCATCACCCTCTCT
>JADFOU010000202.1:3405-4464 GCA_022562655.1 candidate division TA06 bacterium | reverse complement strand
CCACGCATCATCCAAAGGAATTCTCCAATCCACACCGATCACATCCCCTCCTGCCTCTTTCATCAGTTTTAACAGGGTGGCCGTTCCCGTTCCAAAATGAATGATGGGAATCTCCATTTCTCTCAATCCCTGAAGAATAGAACGGGAGTAGGGGAGGACATATTCCCGATAGTCCTCCGGGCTCAAGCATCCCACCCAACTGTCGAACAGTTGAAGCGCTTGCACTCCGGCAGAAATCTGAGACTTCATATATCTCCGAACGATTTCGGTCAGTTTCTCCATCAGGGAATGCCAGAGGTGGGGCTCTTGATACATCATGCTTTTTGTCTTTATGAAAACACGAGAGGGACCACCCTCAATCAAGTAACTGGCAAGGGTGAAAGGGGCACCGGAGAAGCCGATCAACGGGAGTTTCCCTTCAAGTTCTCTCCGAATCATCCGAATCGCATCCAGGACAAATGGAAGATCCTCCCCGGGTTCAATCATCCGTAGGGTATCCACATCCCTCATCCCTTGAACGGGCTTTTGAATGACCGGTCCCACATTCTCCACGAATTCCAAATCAACTCCAACCGCCTCCAGGGGAAGCATAATATCGGCAAAGAGGATGGCGGCATCTACGTCGAACTCTTGCAGAGGAAGGAGGGTTACCTGAGTGGAGAGCTCTGGAGTTTTGCAAATAGTCATAATATCATTTTTCTCCCGGATCTTTCGATATTCGGGGAGATAACGACCCGCCTGCCGCATAAACCAGACTGGAGTGACATCTACTTCCTCCCTTCGGCAAGCCTTGAGAAAACGATCATTCATTAATTCAGTGGCAGTTAGCAGTGGCAGTGGCAGGTGGCAGTTAAACTTCAGTGGCAGTTTGCAGTAGCAGTGGCAGTAGCAAAAATATATGACGTTGACTGCAACTGTCTCCTGCTACAGCTACTGGCTTTTGTCTGCTACTGCCACCTTCCACTATAATTTTACAAGGGTTTGAAAAACGGCTCTTGCCTTCAAGATGGTCTCTTCAGTCTCTTCTTCCGTATGGGCAAGGGAAACAAAAGAGGCCTC
>JADFOU010000202.1:0-3395 GCA_022562655.1 candidate division TA06 bacterium | reverse complement strand
GAAGATAGATCCCGAATTCAAGCATTTTGTGAAAATAGTGTGAGAACCACCCTCTATTCAGCATCTGAGCCGATTTATAATTGGTCACCTCACGAACTTCAAAGAAGAGGGTAAACATAGACCCCACGTGGTTAAGGGTTAAAGGAAGTCCCGCCTCACTTGCCATCTCCCGTAAGCCCTGGGCAAGATGGGAGGTAAGATTCGAAAGTTTTGTATAGACTCCTTCATCCTTCAGGATCTTAAGGGTCTCGATCCCTGCGGTCATGGAAAGGGGATTCCCCGAGAGAGTCCCCGCCTGATAGACGGGTCCCAATGGAGCAATCATCTCCATAAACTCCTTTCGACCCCCGTAAGCCCCAACAGGAAGTCCCCCTCCGATAATCTTCCCGAGACAGGTAAGGTCGGGCTGAATTTTGTAGAGTTTCTGGGCTCCTCCATACGCTACACGGAATCCCGTAATCACCTCATCAAAGATGAGCAGTGAACCGTGTTCCTTTGTCAATTTGCGAAGCCCTTCCAAAAAGCCTTTCTTGGGAGGGACGACTCCCATATTTCCTGCAATGGGTTCGACGATGACACAGGCAATCTCTTCAGGATATCGATCAAACATAACCTCCACAGTGGAAAGGTCATTAAAGGAGGTGACGAGAGTCTCCCTGGCGATCCCAGGGTCAACCCCTGGAGAGTCAGGAAGTCCCAGGGTTGCCACCCCTGAACCTGCCTTGACCAAAAGAGGATCGGAATGACCATGATAACAGCCTTCAAACTTGAGGATCTTGATTCTTTTTGTAAAGGCTCGTGCCAGTCGGAGGGCACTCATCACTGCTTCCGTTCCAGAATTGACAAAACGGACTAACTCGATAGAAGGCATAGCCTCTCGAATCAAGCGAGCGAGTACAATCTCCAGTTCTGTAGGGGCTCCAAAACTCGTTCCCCTCTCGAGAACCTTTTTCAATGTCGCGACAACGCGGGGATCGGCATGCCCCAATATAAGGGGACCCCATGAGCCCACATAGTCAATATACTCATTTCCATCCACATCGAAGACCCTTGAGCCCTTTCCTCGAGAAATGAAAAGGGGGTTTCCTCCCACAGCCTTGAAGGCACGAACCGGGCTTGAGACTCCTCCCGGCATACATTTCTGCGCCTCAAGGAAGAGAGCCTTCGATCTCTCAAAAGGTTTCATTTCACAATTCTCGTTTAACAATGCAAAATTATAAATTGCTAATTTTGAAATGCTAATTCTACATTGAATCCTTTTTCATCCCAGAAGTTCCAGGGTTTCTTTTAATGGTCGATGGACCCCTGTAATGACTGGAGTATCCCGAAAGGTATATCGGCGCACTTCTACCTCTCGCAAGGCCATCACCAGATCCTGATAGGCTTTGAGATCGTTGGTCTCATAGGCGACTACGAACTCCTGGTCATCCAGCCCGAATGAATGAACCAATACCTGACGAACCGCTGGATACTCATGTCCAATCCGGATATGCTGATTCATCATCCCCTGCCGGACCTCTTTGGAGAGGAGATACCAGTCTTTTGTCTTGACAAAGGGATAGAAGATGAGGTATCGCAAACGGTCAGAGGAAAGGACCGCCTGTTCCTGGGGTTCCTGCTTTTTCACATAGACAGAGGGGCGGATCAGTCCTACAAAAGATTGGACAATTTCTAAATATCGTCCCAATCCGGTCTTGAGAAGTTGACCCGCTGTCTCCTGAAGGACTTCCAGGGAGGAACTGATTCTCCAGAGAAAAAGATCCGTTCCCGCCTTGAGACCCACGGTACTGTATGGAAATGTCGTCACCTGTGTTTTGCACCCCTCTATGACCCTGGCCAACCCCTCTCTCCCTTCCTGGCGTTCTTTTTCATCCAACCTCCGCCAGACCGGATCCGCCTTGAAAACCAAAAATTCAACAAATCGCTGGTCACCCACCTCAACCTCTTGGTTCGTTTTAGTTCTCTTTTTCATTTTTATTTTTCATTTGTCATTGTCTTCTCTTAACCACCTTGCCACATCCTTTGCAAAATAACTGATAATCAGGTCCGCCCCCGCCCTCTTGATCGCTGTAAGAATCTCCAAAACGATTGCCTTCTCATCAATCCACCCCTTCTGCGCAGCAGCCTTGACCATTGCATACTCACCGCTTACGTTGTACGCCGCTATGGGATGATTGAAGCGTTCCCGCGCTTGCCGGAGAACATCCAAATAAGCCAGGGCAGGCTTCACCATCACCAAATCTGCACCTTCAGCAATATCCAACTCCATCTCCCGAAGGGCCTCTCGTCCATTCGCAGGATCCATTTGATAACCCCGCCGGTCTCCGAACTGGGGAGTGGATGCTGCTGCCTCTCGAAAGGGACCATAAAAGGCTGAGGCGTACTTGGATGCGTAAGAAAGTATTGCGGTTTCATAAAAACCTTCCGAATCCAGCTGCCTTCGAACCGCCTTCACCTGACCGTCCATCATCCCACTGGGTGCCACAATGTCCGCTCCAGCAGCAGCCTGGGAGACCGCAATCTTCCCAAGGAGTTCCAGGGTCTCATCATTCAGAACCTGTCCATCCCGGACAATTCCACAGTGACCGTGATCGGTATACCCACACATACAGAGATCTGTAATGACGATTAAGTCAGGTGCAGAATCCTTGATCCTTCGGACTGCCTCCTGGATGATCCCTCTCTCCGCATAGGCACCACTCCCCACCCCATCCTTCTCTTCAGGAATCCCGAAGAGGAGGAGGGCTGGAATGCCTAAAGCAGAGACTTCTTCCACTTCCTTGGGCAATTGGTCCAGGGAGAGACGGTATTGACCTGGCATGGAAGGGATCTCCTCCCGAACCCCATTTCCGAAACGGACAAGGAGGGGGTAGATGAAATTCTCGATAGAAAGTTGGGTCTCCCGGACCAACCTCCGTAGAGTCTCCCCCTTCCTGAGCCTTCGAAGACGCTGGGTAGGATAATGGGTGAGTGGTGATGGGTCGAATTTAACCATTTAACCATTTAACCATTTCATCAACCAATCCCTCGATGGTATGTTCCTTCGCAACGGTTTGAACGGGGATCCCCTCTTCTTTACAAGCCTTCTCAGTAATCGGGCCAATACAGGCAACCTTGATATTCTTTGAGTATGGGTAATGGGTGACTTGTGATTGGCCTACAACATCCTCCCCTCTCATAAGGTCTGCAAAATTGCGGACAGCAGAAGCACTGGTGAAGGTAATCCAGTCAATTTCTCCCCCCTGTAGGGCTTCTTGGATTTTTTTTTCAACGGAAGAATTGGGTAAAGTTCGATAAATCGTTACTTCTTCAACGAGAGCCCCCTTCGCCTCGAGAGCCCTTGCCAATCCCTTACGGGCAAGATCCGCCCTGGGCAAGAGAATTCTCTGTCCGGC
>JADFOU010000201.1 GCA_022562655.1 candidate division TA06 bacterium | reverse complement strand
ATTGTCATTAGAAAAGAAATCCCATCCATGATTGGGATAGGTTGTATCCCCATCCCAGAGGTGATCGGCTAAATCTACATGATTGTAGTTCGTCCCCGTATCAATATTTCCTAGAATGATACCCGTTCCTGTATACCCCATTGCCCAGACCTGGGGTGCATTTATTTTTATCACTCCCCAGGCGGTATCGGGAGGAGGGTTGTAGAATCCTCCTTCTATTCCCCCTTTATTAAAGGGGGAAAGGGGGATTGAATTCCGAATTCCGAACTCCGATCCTGAACTTGTTTCAGGGCGAATTCGATAATCCATCACCTCTTCCAAAGGACGGATCTCATCCCAATCCATGCTCCGGATCTCCGGAAATCGGTTCCAGATCTCCTCAATGATGGATTTTTCCACCTGGGCATTGATCCCATTCGCAGTCCATAGAATTTTCATATCCTTTACTTTCCCCTCCCCCTCCTTCTCTCTCAGATAAACTCGAAGGGATGCCTGGGACTCATTGGCTACCCTCTGGATCTCCTCCCAGACAACGGCACGGCGGATTCTCTTGGGAACCCCTTGGGTTACTCTGTAGAGCTCCTCAAAATCGGCTTTCTCCTTCAAGATGATATTGACAGGAATCAAAGGTTCCTCTGACCCTGATCTTATTTCAGGATTCTCCATCACCTTCCGGAGATCTTCAGTGATGCCTCGAAAGGCAATGCCTGGCTGGGCATCGGAGACACCAAGGAAAAATAGAATAAGGAAAATTCTCTTCATGTTCTCCCTCCTATTGGATTTAACTATAACTTTTGAAAGTCAATCTGTCAATGAAAATTGAACCTAAAGGAACAGTTTTTTTACTTGACCTCTCCTCCCAGTTGAGGCATACTAACACAAAAAGATCAGGAGGTAAAAATGAAAGGCTTTTTCCAAAAGGGTTCTCCCGTACTCTGGGGAACCCTTCTCTTCTGCCTCGCCGCCGGTACCAGCGACGCCGTTCAAGTTGTCCCCAATCCCCTCATTCAGGAGATGATGGATTCGGTCTCCGTGACCCGGATTGAGGCACATCTTCGCGCCCTGGAAGGCTTCTATACCCGCCACTTCAATTCGGATACCCTCTCGGATACTCTGGGGATTGGAGCCGCAAGGCGGTATATTTTCGATCAGTTTCAGGCGATCAGTGATTCCAATGGGGGTCGTCTTCAAGTAGGGTATTTCGATTTCATTGCCACCGTCTTTGGGATCACCCGGCTCCACCGGAATGTTGTCGCCATCCTCCCCGGAACTCAACAGCCTGATTCCAATCGGATCTTTATTGTGAGCGGACATATGGACTCTCGATGTGGGAGTGCTTCAGATTTCAACTGCTTTGCCCCGGGTGCCAATGACGATGGCTCGGGATCAGTAGCCTCCATCGAACTCGCCCAGGTCTTGGCACCTCACCAATTCGATGCCACTCTCATCTTCATGACGGTGACCGGTGAGGATGTGGGACTTGTAGGGTCCACTCATTACGCTGACTCTATTCAACTCTGGGGATGGGATCTTCGAGGGATGATTACTAATGATGTAGTTGGAAATATCAAGGGGGAACCGGGATCAATTATTGATAGTTCAAGCGTTCGACACTTCTCCATTGGACCTTCTACCTCCTCCTCCAGGCAACTCACGCGCTATGTAAAATTGAAGGGAGATCTGTATACCTATCCCTGGCCCCTGACGATCAACTTGATCCTGTCTCAGGATCGCCCTGGAAGGGGTGGGGACCATATCCCCTTCAACGACAATGGGTATGCCGCCGGACGACACACAGAACCCAATGAGAATCTCAACAATCAGCACAGTGCTAACGACCGTGTGGACAGCCTGTCTGTCAACTATGTGGCTCAGATCGTTCGGCTGAATGCTGCCTATTATGCAAGCCTCGGCTGGGGTCCTGCCCAGCCAGAGAGTGTTCAGGTCTTGGATGTCGGGAATGGTACAGACGTCTTCGTGACCTGGACGAAGAATATAGAACCCGATACGGCTGAATACCGTGTAGCAGTTCGGGGGATCAATTCCACCTTTTATGATACGATCTTTTCAGCAGGTGCCACCAACCAATTTACCGTTACGGGTCTTACGGAAGGGGACTCCTTCTACATCAGTGTCTCCGCCGTGGACTCGGGAGGGGACGAGGGACTCTTCTCCCAAGAGGTTTTTGCTTCCCCTCGCTCCTTCCCCATGCCCCCACAAAACCTCACCCTCACCCCCACCTGGACCACCCTCGATCTCCAGTGGCTGCCTAACAGTGAGTTAGACATTGCTGGCTACAATATCTACCGGAGCCTCACCCCGGATACGGGCTTTGTCCAGATTGACTCTGTCCCTCATCCCACCAATACCTACAGCGACTCCAATGTGACACCCCTCACCTGGTATTATTATCGAGTCACCGCAGTAGATACCTCATCCCTCGAAGGTGCTCTAAGCAATGAAGTGAGGGGACGTCTTCTCTCCATGGATCAGGGGATTTTAGTGGTGGATGAGACACGGGATGGCTCTGGATCTCCTCCAAGCCCAACAGATGCTCAGGTGGATGATTTCTATGCAAATATCCTCTCTGGCTACACTTTTACGGAGTGGGATTATAATTCCTTGGGTGCCCTCTCTCTCTCCGATTTAGGGGCTTATTCCACTGTCCTCTGGCATGGAGGCGATTTGTCTGACCAGCAGATCTATCCCAACCTGGATCCCCTCGCTCAGTATTTACAGCAGGGGGGAAACCTCTGGCTGGTGGGGTGGCGTCCCATTTTTGCCTTGATGAATCGGCAGGGCTCTTTCCCCTATACCTTCACTCCAGGGCAATTTCCCTATGATTATCTCCATCTCTCAGGAAGTGATGAGGCGCCTACAGTAGATTTTTCAGGGGCTATGGGTCAATTAGGATATTCCAACTTTACAGTGGATACGACTAAGGTTCCACCCGCTTGGGCGGGAAAACTTGTCAACAGCAATACGACACTCCCTCGTGATGCGGAAGCCATTTTTACCTTCAACTCCGCCTCCGGAGATACGAACTTTCAGGGAGAACCCTGTGGAGTCCGCTATCTCACCGGTTCCTACAAAATCGTCTTCTTTGGCTTTCCTTTCTATTTCATGAATGAAAGTGAGGCAAGGTTGGTGGCGGGGGATGTACTGGATGACTTGGGTGAGGTGGTTGGGGTGGAAGAAGAAAATTTAAAATTCAATGTGAAAAATTTCCATTTGCTCCAAAACCAACCCAACCCCTTCTACGGGAAGACAACGATTCGCTATCAGATTCCTACCCGAACTCATGTCCACTTAAAAATATACGACATCACAGGACGGATGGTGCAAGTTCTGGTCAATGAGGCTCAGAAAGCCGGGTCTCAATCCATTCTCTGGGATGGTAAGGACAGTCAGGGGAAAGGAGTCCCGAGCGGTGTCTACTTCTACAAACTGGATGCTGGAGATTTCAAGTCCACGAAAAAGTTGATCTATTTGAAATAATCCTGGAACTTTTTGGAGAAGGATGTTGTATCATCTGTAAAAGAAGCCATAAATTTTTTTAAAGAAAGGGGGTGAAATCAAATGTTGAAAAAAGGATTCTTATTTTTTGCATTGCTCCTCATCCCGGTTTTGGCGCAGGGTGGTGAGCAAGCGACGATCATCGGTCAGATCGTTGATGCCAAGTGCTACCTCACCATGAACATGTCGGGTGCAGATCACATCAAATGTGCTGTGAAATGCGCAAAATCAGGTCATCCCCTCGCTCTTGCTGCAGATAACACCGGGCAACTTTTCTTCTTTATCTTCAAAGATCCCGAAAAAGGACTGGAGCAACTCATCAAGCTCGCTGAGAAGCGGGTGGAGGTGAAGGGTGAGGTCTTCCATGAAGCCAACGCCATCAGCGTAGCCTCCATTACTGAGATCAAGGAAACCAAGGGGAAGATGTAAGTGGGCAAGGCTTGAGAGGTGTGGGGGGTGAGTTTTTTCACTTGCCCCTCATCCCTCCATTTTGAAAGAGAGGTAAACGATGAAAGCGAATATTTTTCTCATGCTCCTCGGACTCGGTGGACTTTTGATATGGGGTTGCTATGGATCCGATGAACCGACACAACCTGCTGGTGAGCCCGGACCTAAGGAGGTCTGGATAGTGGATAATAGTTTTAATCCGCAGACCCTTACAGTAGCTCCTGGGGATACTGTAACATGGTTTCACAAAGGAGGCAATACCCATACCGTGACCAGTGGAACCTCCTGTAACCCAAGTGGTTTCTTTAATTCGCCTAGTTTGACTAACGGAAATCAGTTTCAGCATGTCTTCCCTAATGCGGTAACTATTCCATACTTCTGCATTCCCCACTGTGGATTAGGAATGACCGGATCCATCACGGTTCAATGATTTTCATTCAGGAAAGGAGGTTTTCGGTGAAGATTTTTATTAACGTATTGGGAACCCTGATAATGCTTCTTCTTTTTGGGCTCTCCACCGCT
>JADFOU010000200.1 GCA_022562655.1 candidate division TA06 bacterium | reverse complement strand
TTATAACATGTAAACTATGTACCCGGTTTATTTTGTTAACTATGTTACCAGTTTATACCCAGCGTCGACAACCACTACTACTGTCTTTTCTCCATCCATCTTCCTAATATAAAGATGAGAAGACCAGCAAGAAAGAGATAGAGTTCTCGTATCATATCTCCTCGAAATCCATAGAAAAGTCCAAAAAGGACCTGAGTAAGACCTATCAGTTGGAATATTTTCCCGATGATTATCTTCATTTTCTATGCGCTGCGCCAAATAATTCTCTGCACAACCTATATCAAACTGCTCTTGAGAAGTCAAATGGATTTACTTAGATAAATTAAGGCGATTTGGCTCCCCATTTTAACGGGTTCAATGAATCCTTGCCCATGCCGCATGGGCGGGATGAATTGAAACCCTACAAAAGTTACTACATCCTTGGATACTAATGGAAATTTTTAAGTTGCCTTTTGACATTATATAGGTTAAAATATAGTCAGGATGCTGATCGATACTCATACCCATCTCCAGTTGGTCAATTACAACAAAGACAGGGAGGCGGTAATCCAGAGGGCTCTGGATGCAGGTGTCCAGGGGATAGTCAATATCTCCTTCGACCTCCCCTCCAGCAGGGCTTCCATCAACATTGTGGAAAAATACCCATTTATGAAGTCATCCGTTGGAGTTCATCCCCATGAGGCAAAAGGGTTTGATCAAAATACCATTCGAGAGTTGCATAGCCTCGCCTCCTCCAAAGAGGTCATCGCCATCGGCGAAATCGGTTTAGATTTCTATCGTGAACTTTCCCCAAGAGAAAACCAGATAGAAATCTTCCAACAACAGTTGGAATTAGCGAAGGAGCTGGATCTACCGGTTATTATCCACACGAGAAACGCATATTTCGAACTCCTAAAGATCGTGAGAGAACAGAGAATCGAACGGGGGGTCCTTCATTGCTTTTCAGGCAATTCCGAGAATGTGAAAAGGGGAATTGCTCTGGGCTTTTACTTTGGAATTGGAGGGATGGTCACTTTCAAGAACACCCCCCTTACTTCCCTCTTGAAGGAGATTCCCTTGGATCGTCTCCTTTTAGAAACAGACTGTCCCTTTCTCACGCCTCGTCCCCACAAAGGAAGAAATGAGCCTGCCCATCTCAGATCCATTTGTCAAAGGATCGCCGAAATCTTGAAAATCTCTTATGAGGATGTGGCAAATCAGACCTCAAAAAATGCAAGATCCTTGTTTCATCTTAAGGTTTAAATTTTTGAATTGAATCTTTACGCTTTACTCTTCATTCTTTGCTCTAATTCAAAAGGAGGCAAAGATGGGAAAAGAAATCATCCAAACGAATAAAGCCCCAAAAGCAATTGGACCCTACAGTCAAGGAATAAAGGTGGGAGATCTCCTCCTCACCGCCGGTCAGATCCCCATCCATCCTGAAACGGGAGAGATAGAGGAAGGGGATATACGGGCCCAGACAGAGAGGGTGATGAAGAACCTGAATGGGGTTCTTGAAGGGGCAGGTGGAAGGATGGAGGATATTGTGAAGACCACCGTCTATATGACGGATCTAAAAGACTTTGGAGAGATGAACGAGGTGTATGGCAACTTTTTTCAGAAGGACCCCCCCGCCCGCTCTACAGTAGAGGTCAGAAACCTCCCCAAGGGAGTGAAGGTGGAGATTGATGCGATTGCCTATATCACATCCTGAAGACACCAAACTGATGATCCGGGATCGGTGCATTGAGGGAAACGGAGAGGGCAAGGCCTAAGGCGGTGCGGGTATCCAGAGGGTCAAGGATCCCATCATCCCATAAGCGAGCAGTTGAATAATAGGGGCTACCTTCCTCTTCATATTTCTTGAGGATGGGAGCTTTAATCTTCTCTTCTTCCTCTTTCGTCAATTCTTTTCCCTGACCCTTTAACTGATCTCGCTTCACTTGGACGAGGACATCCGCTGCCTGTTCTCCTCCCATGACAGAAATCCGGGCATTGGGCCACATCCACAAGAAACGAGGACCATAGGCCCTTCCGCACATCCCATAATTTCCCGCACCATGAGACCCCCCAATGAGTATCGTAAATTTCGGGACATCCGCATTGGCAACTGCATGAACCATTTTGGCACCATCTTTGGCAATACCGCCGTGTTCATACTCCCTTCCCACAATGAATCCTGTAATATTCTGAAGGAAGAGGAGGGGGATCTTCCGAACAGCACACAGGGAAACAAAATGAGCCCCTTTGAGGGCACTCTCGGAGAAGAGAACGCCATTATTGGCTAAGATCCCCACGGGATACCCCATGATTCGGGCGAAGCCACAGACAAGGGTTGTGCCATATCGTTCTTTAAACTCATGAAAGCGACTCCCATCTACGATCCGGGCGATCACCTCCCGCATATCAAAACTCCTTTTCGAATCTTTGGGGATGACTCCATAGAGTTCTTCCGGGTCATAATAGGGATCTTCTGATTCGGAACGATCCACATCAAATTTTTGCGGAGGGGGTATAGACTGGAAGATATTCCGGGTGATTTCCAAGGCATGCTGATCATTCTCGGCAAAGTGGTCAGAGACCCCAGATATCCGTGTGTGAACATCCGCACCTCCCAGTTCCTCAGCGGTTACCTCCATTCCAGTTGCCGCCTTTACCAAGGGAGGTCCTCCGATGAAGATGGTCCCCTGCTCTCGCACGATGACCGTCTCATCGCTCATGGCGGGGACATAGGCGCCCCCTGCAGTACAGGAACCCATAACGATGGAGATCTGAGGAACCCCTAAGGCGGAGAGGCGTGCCTGATTATAGAAGATCCGCCCGAAGTGCTCCTTATCGGGGAAGACATCGGCTTGATGGGGAAGGAAGACCCCACCCGAATCCACGAGATAGACACAGGGGAGGCGATTCTCCAGGGCAACCTCCTGGGCACGGAGGTGCTTCTTGATCGTCTCCGAGAAATAGGTCCCCCCTTTCACCGTGGCATCATTGGCAACGACCAAAACCTCTCTTCCATGAATCACCCCGATCCCTGAAATGATCCCTGCACATGGCGCATCCCCGTTATACATGCCGTAGGCTGCTAAGGGGCTGAGTTCCAAGAAAGGGGTATTCCGATCAAAGAGACGCTCCACCCTCTCCCTGGCTGTCAATTTTCCCCGGTCCTTATGCCTCTTGACCGCCACCGGAGATCCCCCCTTCTTCACCTCCTCCAGTCGCTCCCTAAACTCCTGAACAACTTTCTCCATCGCCTTCCGGTTTTCCTGGAAGGTGGATTTATTCGTCTGAATTATAGATTCGATGCGATACATAAGATCCCTTTTATTTTTTCTCCCAGAGAATTAATCGGTTTCCTTCAGGATCCAGAAGAGTTGCGAATTTTCCAAAAGGGTTATTGGAGATTCCATCTTTGAATTTGACTCCCTTCTTCTTGAGGTCTTTCACGATTGCCTCAATGTCATCTACAGTAAAATAAAGGGCGAATCCGGAATATCCTTCAGCAGAAGAGAGACTGAGGGCAAACTCCGTCTCTTCAAAAAATTAGGGACATAATACTCATTTTTCTCCTTTTGCGGAGACGCCCGACTTGATTGGTCGTAAGTTCCTTCCAATCAGATTTTCCGCCATGCTTACGAAAGCATCACTCCCACAATGTCGTCCTAAATGCATTCTCTTCCTCAATATTTCAATATCCCGACCTCACTCCGCGCTGTGTGATATGATGTGGAGACCCAGGAAGAACAACTCTCGTGATTCTTGCCATGTCTATTAGAAAGCAATGTCAAGAGCAAAAAGTAAATATTAGTATTATTTCCCTAATTTTTGGTCTTACGAATGTGTTACGATTCGGAATCTTCCTGATCCACCGATGCTTTTAACTCCTCCTGGTTAAGGGAAAAAGCGCTCATCTTACTTTCATGCAGATGGTCATACTTCCGTTCTGTAGGATATGCGAAGTCTATGTCTGAACATTTGGCGAATTCTTGTAGGACGCCTTCCCATATGGATTGTGCAGTCTCTCGGCGGTGACGGGGTTCACAGAGATAACGAATGGTCAGCAAAACCCCACTGTTCTCTACACGGGTATAAACATTGGGAGCCAGTTCGGCCTCGAAGGTCAAGAATTTTAGGGAGGCCTCTCTAATCCGTTGCTCAGCGGCTTTACTCAAATATTCTGCATGATCCCTTGCGACCTGTTTGAGTATATCCTTCGCTTTTTTCCAGTTGCTTTCGAAAGTGATCAAAACGGGAATTTCATTCCAGATATACTGAAACCATCCTTGATTATAGTTTGCCAGGGACTCGGTAAAAATCTTCCCATTGGGGATGTAAACAATCCTTCCCGTGTTTTGATCCGCATCGACCCAATTTCCAATTTCCATTAGAGTAAACTGAAGCAGCTGCAGATCAATAACATCTCCAGCATAATCGCCAATCTGGATACGATCTCCTACTGCTAAGGGTCGCCGCAACAGTATGAAAATCCAGCCAGCGAGATTGACCAATGGATCTCTTAAAGCAATCGCCAAACCAGCGGACAATAAGCCCAAAAAG
>JADFOU010000199.1:3704-4548 GCA_022562655.1 candidate division TA06 bacterium | reverse complement strand
CTATTGGCTCACAAGAAACTCTCCTGGGTGGACCAAGAAACTGTAGAAGAGTTGATCCAGCGACAGTTAGTGGTGGCTCAGGAAACCAAGGAGATTTCTGATGCGATTGAAAAGCGATGTACTGTTTTGGAAGAAGAGTTTATCGTTAACCAGGAGAGCTATGTTAAGATGCTAAAAGAGTTGAGCGTCTGCCTTCGAGAGTTGGAAACAGAGAAGATGGTGCAAGCCATTGAGAGACTTCACGTGTTGATGAGGCAGTTGGATCCAAAGGAGATCGAAAAGACACTGAACAATATAACCAGTAATCAACAAGAGTTGAATAAATGCCTTGAGAGAACAAGAAGGGTCCTCATGAGAATGGATCAAGAACAGGAGTTGAAGACCCTATTGGGAGAATCAGAAAAACTACCAGTCAATAAAATGCGGAGAGAGAATTTTCGCATTTCTTCAAAAGAACTTTGACTAATAGGAGTTGGATGAGATGGTAAAGTGGTTGATTGGGAAAGACAGATGAATCTCTGCCCTTGCGGAATGGGTGGGGTGAATGGTGAACAGAAACTGAGGAATGATGATGAGAATCTCACAGAATAAAAAGCACGAACGAAGTCCCTCACCATATGCCATAAGAAATCTTTCTATCTCATCAGTGGGTGTATTTTTTTGTACCAACATTGTGAAAAAATTCACAAGGTAATACTCATTAGTTAAATGAGGTGAGGATCAAATAAAGTCTTTCCTCAGCATTCGTTTAACTTATTAAATCTTGACAGGTGGAAAGAATTTCCGTAAGATCGGTTGAACATCTATTAAGAGAGTGTCCAACTTAACCCTTCAAGAAAGGAGA
>JADFOU010000199.1:0-3694 GCA_022562655.1 candidate division TA06 bacterium | reverse complement strand
CGAAGTCAATATTACTTATGAAGAGAACCAAGTTATTTCTCATCGGGTTTGGCACAATGGTGGTCATGGGTTTCTTTCCGATGGAAGCGAGAGGAATCCCCGCCTTCGCCCGAAAGTACAAGACCAGTTGTGTCACATGCCATGTTGCTTTTCCAAAACTAAACGCCTTTGGGGATGCCTTCAGGAGAAACGGGTTTCAATTCCCTGAGAAAACAGATCCCCAGTATGCGAAAGAGGAACCCGTCCCAATGGGTGCGGAAGCTCAAAAGAAGGTGTTTCCTGACGCCATCTGGCCAGGAGCTATTCCCCATCTCCCACCGATTGCCCTGGTCATCGAAAGCGAGGTCAAGTATTTCCCCGAGGCAGAGGATGATGAGGTAAAGCTGAGTTTTGACGACTTCGCCGGTGAGGTCGAACTGTTGGCCGGGGGAACCGTAGGGGAAGATATCTCTTTTTACGGAGAGGTGGAGTTCACCTCCGAGGGCGAGGCGGAGATCGAGCGGGTCTACGCCATGTTCGATAACCTGATCTCCCCATCCGCACTCTACGTCAAGGTGGGAAAGTTTGAGCCTGGGGTCTTCACATTTTCTAACCACAGGAGGCTGGCAGGTCCAGCATACTGGATTCTCAAGAGTGGAGGGGGGATTGGAGATAACAAGTGGTCCCTGGAAGGGGAACAGAAGGGGCTGGAGGCATCCGGGATCATTTCCGGTGTGGTTACTTACAATGCTGGGTTGGTTGAGGGGAGGAAGAACCTTCTCAACACAGAGAAGGATTTCTATGGCCACTTAGGGGCAAAGATCGGGGGACTCCGCTTGGATGGCGTGACGGAAGGATCCCCCTCGGAGGAGAGCCGCCCCTGGGTAGACAACGCCGTCCAGTTTGGAGGCTTCGCGTATGTGGGGACAGCAGATCTGGGAACAATGACGGGTGTTCAGGAGGATCCCTTCACCATGTTTGGAGGGGATGTCAACGTGTCCTGGGAGGGCTTCAACCTTTTAGGCGCCATTGCTCTGGAATCCCACGACCAACCGCTGGCAGCCAATCCAACTGTCGGCCTGGATGCCACATTTCTTCTCGCCGAGGGGAGTTATGTCGTCTTCCCGTGGCTCATCCCTTCTCTCCGGTTCGAGAACTTCAAAACCAAGTTGGCTGATATAGACAGTACATGGGCGGAAGGGACGAGGATCGTGCCCGCCCTCAAGATCCTCCTCCGTGCCAATGTACAAGTGATCATCGTTGTTGAGGTGGAAGAGGAGGACGATGCGTTTAAGGTCGAGGAGGTAGAGGCGGCGTTGATTCTGGGATTTTAGTTCATTCTAGTTCTAAGCTAAGCCCTCGAGTATGACTGCCTCGTTTCAAAGTAGGGGCTAACCCGGGTGTTCGCCCCCTGGCCCGATTCGGGCAGGAGGGGTTGGGCAGATTTTGAGACAATCCCAAATTTAAGAGGAGGAGAAGAGATGAAGAGATGGCAAGGAATTTTTTCGGGTACTCTCATGGTTTTTGCAATAGGTGTGAACTCCCAGGAGGTGCAGAAGGAAGAAAACCAACCCCTTCCGAAAGCAGAGGAGGTGCAGAAGGAAGAAAGCCAACCCCTTCCGAAGGCGGTTGGAGGGTACATCACCGGTAAGATCACTGCCAAAGGGGTACGGGATGCCCGGGATGTGGTGATCTTCATCGAGGAGGTACCTGGGGAGTTTCCCCCGTCCGAAGAGCATTCGGTGATTAATCAGAAAAATCTGATCTTCACCCCCCATATCCTTCCCATCCTGGTGGGGACTACCGTGGACTTCCCCAACTCGGACAATATCCGCCACAACGTCCTCTCCCCCTCCAAGGCGAAGCGGTTCAACTTAGGGACCTATGCCCAGGGGGTGACCCGTTCCGTCACCTTTGAGGAGACCGGAGAGGTGGCTCTCCTCTGTAATGTCCATCCAGAGATGTCCGCTTACCTATTGGTTCTCCAGAACCCCTACTTCGCTGTGACAGACACTTCGGGTCGGTATACGATCGAGAATGTGCCCCCCGGAGAGTATGTGTTAAAGACCTGGCACGAGAAACTGAAACCCCAGAGCCAGACCGTTGTCATCCCGGAGACGCCTGAAACGGTGGTGGACTTCAAACTGAAACGGTAATGTCAACATAGAAATTTGTTGTTCGAAATTCGAAATTGGTTTTGGAAATCGAAAAGTAGTGATTGGAAAACCAGTCCGCCTTAAGCGAACTCATTTCCATTTTCCAGTAACGAATTTCCATCAGGGATGAGGGCCATAAAAAATCCCGTAAAGATGGGCAAACATCCCGCTTTGGCGGGACCCTTATTTGCCTCATGCATCTTCCTTCTTACTTCTTGTCAACCCTCCGGTCAGGAGTGGAAAGAATATCAACGGGTTTTCCGAGAGCAGGAAGTCCAGCGCCTCAAAGCCCTTCTGGAGACCCAGCCTGAGAACGACTCCTTGAAGACAATTCTTGTGGAGGTAGAGGAGAGGAAGATTGCTGTTCGAGAAGTCGGGACGGAGGGGTTGGGGCGTGGGGATCGCTGTGCCACCTGCCATCTCGGCATGGACGAAGACCACCATCGCAGTGACCCTATTCCCTACCGTTCCCACCCGCCTTATTACCTGAAGGACCATCCCACTGAAAAATTCGGATGCACGGTCTGTCATAGAGGGGTAGGCGAGGCATTGACCGTACGAGAGGCTCACACAGAGATGCTCGATATCCGGTTTCTTGAAGCCTCCTGTGCCCAATGCCATCCGGGAACCGGAGAACTCAGAGGTGCCCCTCTTCTCTCCACCGGACGGGAACTTTTCGCAGAACGCGGTTGCACCGGGTGTCATGTAGCCGGAGGATTTCCAGAGCAGAAGACCGGACCCTCCCTTGTCGAGTCCCCTATCAAACTCAAAAAAGTATGGCTCTACCACTGGCTCAAGAATCCGAGGGACTATCTCCCCCAATCGAGGATGCCCAACCTCCACCTCTCCAACGAAGAAGCCTACCTACTGACAGCGTACCTTCTCCAAAGAGGAGAGCCGGAAGAGGTTGAGGAGGAGGTGGATTGGGATGCCTTTGAACGGGGAAAGATTCTCATCCGGGAATCCCGCTGTATCAGTTGTCACGCCTTTGGAGGTCGAGGGGGTACACTGGGGCCTGATCTGGGAAAAATCGGAAATAAGGCACGGAGGGAGTGGCTCCTGGACTGGATCGGCGATCCCCTCTCCCACATGCACAACACGCGGATGCCCCAATTCCGGTTTACGGATGAAGAGCGAGAATCCATCGTCACCTACCTTCTCACCGAATACACCGATCCCGAATTCCCCTCGGATATTCCATCGGCCCTTGAACTAACCGATGCAGTAGAGGAAGAGGGGAAAGCCCTGGTGAGACGATTTGGGTGTCAGGGATGTCATGAGATGGAGGGGCTGGAAGATGGCGAGAGACGACCAGGCCCCGACCTGACTCTCATAGCCTCAAAGGTTTCAGAGGAGAGGGTTGGAGATTGGGCTACAGCAAGCTCAACTCACCCTGACTACGGGTTTACGTATGAGGAGGCTCAAGCCCTTACCACCCTCCTCCTCACTTTTACGGGGACTGTCCTGAAACCCTCCGAGCCTCCTTACTTCCCTTCAGGAGAGGCGGGAAGGCTGTTTCGAGAACTCAACTGCCTCGCCTGTCACAAGGTTCGGGGGAA